>JAFSFN010000076.1 GCA_017435185.1 Clostridia bacterium
ACTGTTCCGCCCTCTGCAAGTTTCGTGCCCTTTGACGGCACTTGGAATATTACCTCGCCCTTGGGCGAGTCTGCGTTGGGTTCATACTGAGGCGACAGCACATAGCCGTTTGATTCAGCAAGCTGCATTGCTTCATCCAACGTTTTGCCCACAAACAACGGCACAGTAAACTGCGGCCTTGATGTACTGCTTCCAAGCAGGCTCGTAGTCACAAACAGAAGCATTATAAGAAGGCCCAAAACCAAAAGCACGACAAAAGCTATCGTTCCCACTTTCAGCTTGGCAAATGCATTCTTTTTCTCTGTTTCGGTTTCCTGAGCTGTCTTTTTTCTGGCAAATTTTCCGTGGGGCTCACGCAGTGAGCGCTGGAGATCCGCCTTCATTGCAGATGCACTTTCATATCTGTCCTCAGGTCGCTTTGAAGCTGCTTTTACGATTATATCGCTGAGTGACGAAGGTATTTTTGAATTTACACGAACAGGAGGCGTTATGTCTTCCTGCAAGTGCTTCAATGCAATGGCCACGGTATTATCGCCCGAAAACGGCACAGTGCCCGTGAGCATTTCATAGAGCATTATGCCGCATGAGTAGATATCACTCTCGGCTGTAACTTCCTCACCTCTCGCCTGCTCGGGCGAAAGAAAATGTACTGAGCCTATCATGTTTGAACCGGCAAATGTGCGTGTGGTTGACGCTGTATCACGCGCAATTCCGAAATCCGTCAGTTTCACTTTACCCCTCGGGGTTATTATGACATTCTGAGGCTTGACATCTCTGTGGATTATGCCGCGCTCATGTGCATGTGACAATGCATCAAGCACCTGGCAGGCAATATTTATCGTTTGCTTTGGTGAAAGTGTTTTTTCTTCCGTTATTATCTCTTTTAATGTCCTGCCTTCAACATATTCAAGCACCAAAAAGTGCATATCATCATCAACGCCGACATCATACGAACTCACAATATTAGGATGTGAAAGCGACAGCACTGCCTGCGCTTCACGCTCAAATCTGCGTACAAATTCAAGGTCATCCTTATTTTCTTCTTTTAGTACTTTTATTGCGACTATCCTGCCTGCAATTATGTCTTTTGCTTTATAAACATGCGCCATACCGCCGCTTCCTATGAGTTCCATAACACGGTATCTGTTTGCAATTATTCTGTCTGTCATGACCGTGCCTCCTCATTTTTAACAAGTATAACGCTTATATTATCGGTGGACCCTGCCTGCAGCGCATTCTCCACGAGCAAAGAAGCCGCTCTGTTCAAGTCCGCTTCCTCACGCACTGTGCGTTCTATAACATCATCGTCCAGTGTGCCGCAAAGTCCGTCAGTACACAGAACAAGTATATCTCCCTTTTCCCATGTTTCGTTGAATATATCAACACGCTCCGTCTCCGAAGTACCCAGCGCGCGAGTTATGAGATTGCGCTTGGGGTGTGTCTTTGCCTGTTCCTGTGTGATATATCCTGCTGCGACCAGCTCGCCCACATAAGAATGATCGACCGAGATCTGTTTCATTCCGCCTGATGCATATATGTGATACAATCTGCTGTCACCGACATTTGCCGCAACATATCTCGACCTGAACAGAAGCGCAAGCACCATGGTCGTGCCCATGCCCCTGAACTTATGTTCTTTTGACGCAAGCTCGTATATTGCCGTATTAGCCTTGCATACAGCCTTTTCAACAAGGCTGTTGGGTGTGCCCGCTCCGCCTCGTTTTAATTCCGCAGCAACTGTTTTTACGGCAAGCGCGCTTGCAACATTGCCCGCACTGTGTCCGCCCATACCGTCCGCAACTATAACAAGCGACATTTCGCTCTTAGTCGGCACGAATACGGAGTCCTCATTTTGTGCTCTTATTCCTTTTTCGCTTTTGTAGGCGTATATCATATAAACGCATCTCCAAGCAGATTATCTGTGTTTATTTTTGCTTTTCTTCCAAAACTCTTCGTCTTAACTGGCCGCATGCGCCCTCTATATCAGAGCCCATCTCTCGTCTTATTGTAGCGGACAAGCCGTTATCCGTCAAACGTTTCAAAAACAGTTCCGCTTCTTTTCGACTCACACCGTTTAAGTTTCTCTCTTTAACATCATTAAGAGGTATAAGGTTCACATGGCAATTTATACCGCGAAGCCTTTTTGAAAGCATATCGGCGCAAGTCATATCCGAATTCATGTCTTTTATAAGCGCATATTCAAATATCACACGGCGCTTTGTCACTTCGGCATATCGTCTTGCCGCTTCAAGCAGTTGTAAAACATTATACCGCTTGTTTATCGGCATTATTTTGTTGCGTATCTCATCATTAGGAGCATGAAGTGATACCGACAGTGTCACATGAGGTGCTTCATCTGTGAATTTATTAAGTTTATCCACTAAGCCGCAAGTCGATATAGATATGTTTCTCACGCTTATATTCATACCGTCGCTATGCGATACAAGGCGCAGGAACTTAACTACATTATCATAATTGTCAAGCGGTTCACCACTGCCCATAAGCACGATATTTGTGACCGTTCTGACTTTGTCGGCATCATGCGGAACATCTTTTTCCGCCGCCGCTATGAACGAAAGCATTTCCCCTGCACTAAGGTCCCTTACGCATCCATTCAGAGTTGATGCACAAAAAAGACAGCCCATTCTGCATCCTACCTGCGTACTTATACACATCGTGTTGCCGTAATGATAACTCATGAGCACGCCTTCGACTATATTGCCGTCCTCAAGCTCAAAGAGGTATTTTATCGTTGAGTCCTTCTTGGATATACGCTTGTCGTATATTTTCGCAGACCCAAGCGGCAATTTTGAAAGTTCTTCACGCAAAGACAACGGTAAATTTGACATTTCAGCAGGTGTTTTACCCTTTGCCAACCATTGAAATACCTGCTTTGCTCGATATAGCGGCTGATTTAAGTTTTTAAGAACAGCCGACAGTTCGGCTATATCCATCGACATTAAGTCCATTTTTGAAACCTCGCAATAAAGAAGCCTTCCATATTGTCTATATGCGGAAAAAGTTGTATCCGTCCATCTTTAACTCGCTTGCGCAAATTATCCGGGATTAAATCTTTGAGCGTATCGTCCGCCAAAAAATCAGGATGCTCTTTTAAGAATTTAGCTGCGTTTTCTTCATTCTCTTTTTTCGACACCGTACAGGTCGAATACACGAGTGTGCCGCCACGCTTAACATATTTTGCACAGTTTGACAGAATTTCGTATTGCAGTCTTGCAAGCTCCTCTATCGCTTCCATGCTTTTAGTATATTTTATATCTGCCTTTCCTGTTACTCCAAGACCCGAACAGGGTGCATCCACAAGAACTGCGTCAAACTTCTCCACAAACTCCTCACAAAGTTTTGAAGCATCTTTCTGTAAGACAGATGCGTTTTTTACATTAAGTCGCTCCAGCGTCTTTTTCGTGAGTTCTGCACGATGTTCATGCAGTTCAGTTGCGACCACTTCGCCTTTTTGCTCCATCATCTCGCTGATATACGCAGTTTTGCCGCCGGGAGCGGCGCACGCATCAAGCACACACATACCTGCTTTTGCATTCAAAGCATGGCACACAAGCATTGAACTGAGACTTTGGACGGTAATATTTCCGTTTTGAAACAGCTCGTTGCGAAGCACATCAAAGCCATCATCAACATATCTTGCATTGTCAAAAAGCGAAGGTTTGAACAGAGACGGCAGTCCCTCACCGTCAAAAGGCTTGACCAGGCGAAAAACAGTACCTTTATGCTTGCACGAAAGCATCGCTTCCGTAAATTCTTCCCCGTATTCATCGGCATACATATCCACCAAATATCTCGGGAAACTGTATTGTATGCTTATCCTTTCTCTTGATTCTTTCGGCATTTCAAGCGGGGACTCTTTTTTTGCCGCAACAGCACGCATTACTGCATTGACATAGCCGGAAAGTGCAGCCTTGCCTATTTCTTTTGTGAGCTTAACGCTCTCATTGACAGCCGCACGTTCCGGAACGGCCATGAACAAAAGCTGGCACACGCCAAGGCGCAGCACGCCTCTGATTTTTTTATCGAGCTTTGATTTTATGCTGCTGTCTATGACCTTATCTATGTATATAAGATTATCAAGTGTATTGTAAAAGAGCGCAGTTACCCATTTTGCTTCATCCTGCAAAAGGCCGCTCGTTGCCTCTTTTACGGCAAGATTTGCATATGCGCCGTTATCGGTGGTATTCATAAGCGCAGACAACGCTCTGCGCCTCAAACTTATTTGGTTGCTCATACAAGCACCTTGCCGAGCATCTGCTTACCCATGAGCGCATTCTTTGCATTCATACGCTTACTTCCTGCAAACTGTATTTCAAGTATTTCGAGCAGTTTTCCGTCTCCTGCTTTAACAAAAAGACCTTTTTTTGCATCAGCAATGACGCACTCGCCGTTTTTCGCATCGGCAGTCTCGTCTGTGAGGCGCGTTCTGAATATTTTAACTGTTTCACCGTCAAGCAACGCATATGCGCCGGGGTCGGGATTTGTTCCGCGCACAAGGTCATGTATTTTTCTTGCATTAAACGAAAAATCTATCTTCCCCACTTCACGGTTAAGCATTGAGCACTTGGTTGCTTCGCTCTCATTTTGCTTTACACGCACGAGCGTTCCGTTTTCAAGCATGGCTATGGTATCACTGAGCACCTGCGCTCCGATATCTGCCAATCTGTCAAACAGTTCGCCGGCTGTTTCGTTTATGTCTATCTCGGTTTCTTGGCTGAGCAAAATATCGCCGCTGTCCAAACCAAGCTCGGTCATCATCGTGGTAACGCCCGTAACGCTTTCACCGTTTATTATTGCCCACTGAATGGGCGCCGCTCCCCTGTATTTGGGAAGAAGGCTTGCATGCACATTTATACAGCCATACTTGGGTATGTCAAGCACTTCCTGAGAAAGAAGCTGTCCGTATGCCGCAGTTACCATTAAATCAGGCACAAATTCTTTAAGTGCACTCACACCCTCCTGATTTCGTATGCGTTCAAACTGTAATACCGGCAATCCCAATTCCTGCGCACGCACTTTAACCGGCGGCGGCGTCAATACACGCTTTCTTCCTACCGGTTTGTCTGTCTGCGTTATTACAAGCAGTTCATGCCCTGCTTCAAAGAGCATTTCAAGTGATTTGTTTGCAAAGTTGGGAGTTCCCAAAAAAGCTATTTTCATTTTTAATCCCTGTAATCCTTAGGCGTTTCCTGTACAAGACGCAAATACACCTCACCGTTGAGGTGGTCGTTCTCATGCATAATGGCTCTTGCGAAAAGTTCTTCGCCTTCATATTCCATGAGCTCACCCTTGCGGTTATATGCACGAACACGAACATAATTTGGGCGTACAACATAGCCGCGCTTGCCGGGGAATGAAAGACAGCCTTCCATCTCGCCCTGTTCTCCGCTTGTTTCCATTATCTGCGGATTTATAAATTCCATAAGTCCGTCGCCAATGTCTATTATAAACACACGTTTGAGTATGCCCACCTGCGGAGCAGCAAGGCCCACTCCGTCAGCCTCATAAAGAGTATCACGCATATCGTCAAGCAGTTCAAACAGCTTTTCATCAAACTTCTCTACTTCTCTGCATTTTTTATAAAGACACGGTGCATCTTCCGTCATTATAGTTCTCTTTGCCATTTTTCATTACCTCCGATTAAATGTTTATTATAAGCCAATATTGCTTTTTTAACAAGTTTGGTTTTCAAAAGTCCAAATGCAGAGCGCACAAAAAAGATGTGACCCTTTTGGGGTCACACCTTTACTGTGCTTAATATG
>JAFSFN010000077.1 GCA_017435185.1 Clostridia bacterium
CCTATTGCAGCACCTGCCATTGCCGCCTCACAAACAGGAGTATCCATTACTCGCCTGTCGGTAAATTCATCAACCAGACCGACAGTTGTTTTGCCTACAAACCACGGATTGCTGACACCCTGACCTATTACAAAACACTCTTCATACTTTTTAAGCATTATTCTGTGGGCGTCATTTATTGCAAGGCCATAACTCATTATGCTCATTTTTCCACCTCACTGTACACATGCTTCATCAAGGTTGACGGATCGGGTCTTTGAGAAGTGTATCCGAAAACTTCGGCTGCCTCAACCACACTGCCAACCGATTCTTTCATTTCTTCGTATTCGTTTTGATTAATTACGCCTTCTGAAATGAGCTTGTTTGAAAATGCCTTTATCGGGCACTTTTCCTTCCATTCATCAAGCTCTGCCTGATTTCTCAAGCCGACATCAATATCATCCTTGGGACCGACATGACCAAGCCAGCGATATGTTCTGCACTCGATAAACTGAGGACCCTCACCGTTCTTTGCACGTTCAACAGCCGCCTTAACAGCTTCATAAACCTTAAGAACATCATTACCGAAAACGACTTCACTTCTAAGTCCGTGAGCCGCCGCGACCTCGGGTATATTATCACTGACACGGCGTTCAGCAAGCGGAAGCGATGCCGCATAGAGATTGTTTTCGCATATATATATGACAGGGAGCTTATTCACGGCCGCAAAATTGAGTGATTCGTGCCATATTCCTTCTTCGGGAACACAGTCACCGTGGAATATTACACTCACGCCGCCCTCACCCATTATCTTGCGTTTCATTGCAGGGCCAAGGCCGATACCCAAACAGCCTGCAACAATTGACGAAGAACCCAAAAGACCCTTTTGGGGAGCGCACAAATGCATTGAACCGCCTCTGCCGCCGCTGCATCCGTCTTTTCGGCAGAATATTTCCGCAAAAAGGCGCTTAACCTCACCGCCCTTTGCCAAAAAATGGCCATGCGAACGGTGTGTGCTGAAAACATAGTCCTCATCCGTCAATGCAGCGCACGCACCTACAGCCACTGCTTCCTGTCCAACATATAAATGACATGGCGTGGCTATTTTTTTGTCGGTAACCAATTGTGCGATTCGTGTTTCGGACTGCCTGATAAGCAGCATCTTTCTTAAAAGCTGCTCGAGAAATTCTTTTGAATATTCCATGGTTCAAGCTCCTGATATGATTATCTGTTGATTTTAGCATGGCATGTGACACATTGTCAAATCAGCCAAGTCTTTCTATCGCTGTTTCCAAGGCCTTAGCGGCTATCGGTGCTGCAACACTGCCGCCTGTGCCGGCTTTCTCGCACACAACACATATTGCAAGCGGATATTCTTCACTGTCAACAAAGCCGGCAAACCATGCATGAGTACCGCTTTCTTTATCCGATGAAACCTCTGCTGTGCCTGTTTTTCCGCCAACATTAAAACCCGAGATATCTGCATCGGTACCCGTACCGCTTTCGACCGCCTGAAGCATATATTCCTTAACAATATCCGCCTCATTACTTCGCATTATCTTTTTATATACATCACTTTCCATCGTATAGGAAACGGTGCCCGAAGATGTGATTACTCGGTTTAGCAATTTCGGCGTCATCATGTCGCCTCCGTTTGCCGCAGCACCGACTATCATGCACATATGCAGCGGCGTCATGATGTCTTTATCCTGTCCAACACCCGACCATGCCAAGGCATAATCCGTCTTTGCCTTCTCCATGGTACCTGCATTGACCATTATATCTTCAAAGAGAAAATCTTTATTTATTCCCATTTCTTCGGCAACCTTAATAAGTCGTGCCGAGCCTATCTCCATCGCAAGTTTTGCAAAGGTAACATTGCATGATGACGCAAACGCCTTTTTTAAGTCGACAGTACCGTGTGATTCGTTTTTATAATCGCTCAGCAAAATATATTGACCAAGATCCAAAGTCTCATCCGCCTGCATTCTCTGCATATACTTTCCCGAACTTCTTTCAAACACCAAAGGACCGCTGCATTCAAACTCACGCGCCGTTATGTTTGGAAGATAGCGCAGTGCCGCAACAAGTGTGACTACCTTAAAAGTAGACCCGGGCGTATATACGCCCATTGCCGCTCTGTTGACCAAAGTACCGTCCTCAAGTTCATAATCTCCCTGCAAAAAGTCCGACATATGTTTAGGATCAAATGACGGTGTGCTTACACTCGCAATAATTTCACCTGTTTTGTAGTTGGTAATTACAACAGCACCTTTATAATCTTCCATAAGATTATAAATATCACGGCAAAGTTTTGCATCTATCGTCAGCTCAACATTTGAGCCTTTGAGTGTGCTCTTTGGGTCTAAGAGCATATCCCAAACACTTTGATTGAACCCCAGCAGATAACGTGCAAACATTGACTGTGCGCCTATTGTCTGCCCCATATCATCTCCGACTGTATGAGCAGTTGCAAGCCTTGTTGTTCTGCTGTCGGAATATTTTCTTTCACCGTTATCTGTATAAGCAAGTACATTTGAATTTCTGTCCGTTATCTCGCCGGCCTCCACGGTACTTGAAAGTTTATCCTTTCTGGTGTTATAAGGGCTCGTAAAATAGCGTGTACCGTATACCGCAACAGTGTACACCAAGTAAACGCACAGCGCCACAAAAAGCGCACAAAACAATATAAGAACTGTTTTTATGTTACGCTTTGTTTTCATTTATTTCCTCCATACGCTTTTCAAGCGCATTTCCACCCTTTGCCGCAATGCCTTCAAGCACACCCAGCATCATCATGCACACTATCATGGAACTGCCGCCTCGGCTTACAAAAGGCAGAGTTATGCCCGTAAGCGGTATCATTTTTATAACGCCGCCTATGATTATCACACTCTGCAATGCA
>JAFSFN010000078.1 GCA_017435185.1 Clostridia bacterium
AACATATACAACAACAAGCAGTAATGTGACAAGCTCTATGAGTCAGGTTACACTTAAATGCGGCGATGAAATTATGCGTGGTGTCAGCAATGGTGATGGCCCTATTGATTCTGCTTTTCGTGCGATAGAGCAGTGTATAGGACATCATTACGAGCTTGATGATTTTCAGGTTCAGTCCGTAACGGAAGGAAAAGAGGCACTGGGTTCTGCTCTTGTCAGACTTCGTAACAATGGAAAGCTCTATTCAGGTAACGGCACATCAACAGATATTGTTGCGGCAAGCATCAGGGCATATATAAATGCTCTTAACAAGATTGTTTTCGAGGAGGCATAACGTAATATGAAGATAGTATTTTCAACCAAGAATGTGACTCGCGCATCATTTCTTGATACCTGTAAATATGCCTTTGATTACGGATTTGAGGGCTTTGAAATATATGACGCAATAAAAGAAAGAGGTTATCATCACGACAGCATATTAAGACGTGACCGAATAGCTGATGCCAAAAGAAAGCTTGTAAACAGAAATCTTGCGGTTTCTGCGCTTCGCATGCCCGATAGTGTTGACAGTGAAAAAACATCCGCCGATTTGATTGCAAAATATGTTGATATGGCGGCGGTATCGGGTATATCAAATGTGATTGTCAGCATTGGCAAAAAAGCCTCACTTAATATTTTGGACGAAAAACTCACAGATGCTATAAAAAGAGCCGAGAGTGCTGATGTCAATATTTTGTTTGAAACAGTCGGATATCTTGCAAATACTGAAAATGTAATCGAAATAATAAACCATTTTTCGTCTGCGGCAGTAGGTGCGGCGTGGAATGTAAGAGGAACATATTTTGATGCGGGCGAAAGCTCTGAGGCTACCATTAAAACCTTGGGCGCGTATATAAAATATGTTCGCCTTGGCGATATGAAGGACGGCAAAACCGTATTAATCGGCGAGGGCGAGCTTGATGTGGCAAAGCTTATAGGTGCACTCTCATCCCTTAATTATGAGGGCTATATTTGTGCGGCATGGAACGAAGAGATAAACGATGCGGACATTGTACTGACCCATTTTGCAAATTATATTTCACAGCTCAGCCGTGACAAAAAGACCTTTGATAAGGCTTATTACAACAGAGATAAGACAGGCACATTTGTGTGGAAGAAATATGATGTCATTGATGCGACATTTTCTGATGTGCTCGATACAATGGCAGAAAATTATCCTGATCAGTATGCCTTTAAATATCCTACGCTTGACTACACAAGAACTTATGAGCAGTTCAGGCGCGATGTTGATGAATGTGCAGCAGCACTTATTTCACTTGGCGTAAAGGCGGGCGACCACGTTGCAGTGTGGGCAACAAATGTGCCTCAGTGGTATATCACATTCTGGGCAACGACCAAAATCGGTGCGGTTTTGGTAACTGTAAATACTGCATACAAAATTCACGAGATTGAGTATTTGCTCAAGCAGTCAGATACACATACTCTCGTTATGATTGAATATTGTAAAGATATCAATTACAAGGAGATTATTGAAGAACTTTGCCCCGAACTTAAAGAACTTGAGCCCGGCAAGCCGCTCTATTCAAAAAATCTTCCGTTCCTTAGAAATGTTATTACAGCAGGCTTTTCAATGGATGGCTGTCTTACTTGGGAACAGATGCTCTCGCGCTCTACGCTTATTCCCCGAGAGGAAGTAAGACGTCGTGCATCTTTGGTAAGACCTGACGATGTTTGTAATATGCAATATACCTCGGGCACAACAGGTTTCCCGAAAGGCGTTATGCTTACACATAGAAATATCGTTAATAATGGTAAGACTATTGGTGACAGAATGGATTTGTCAACGGCAGACCGCATGATGATTCAGGTTCCGATGTTCCATTGCTTTGGCATGGTGCTCTCTATGACGTCTATGATGACACATGGTGGCACGCTTTGCCCCATACCATATTTCTCGCCAAAATCATCACTCTCTTGTGTGAACGACGAGAAAATAACTTGCTTTAACGGTGTGCCGACAATGTTTATTGCAATGTTCAACCATCCCGATTTTGCAAAAACCGATTTTTCATATATGCGAACGGGTATTATGGCGGGTGCAAACTGTCCCGCAGATTTGATGCGCCGTGCCTCTGTCGAGATGAATATGCGTGAAATTATTTCCGTTTACGGACAGACCGAGGCGTCACCCGGATGTACTATGGGAGAGGTTAACGAAGACCTTGACCACAGAGTTGAAACAGTCGGCAGTGCTTTCCCGGGGGTTGAGTGTAAGATTATCGACCCCGAAACAGGCGATGAACTGCCCGATGGCGAAAGCGGTGAATTTGTGGCGCGCGGCTTTAACATAATGAAGGGCTATTATAAGATGCCCGAGGCAACGGCTCAGGCGATTGATAAAGACGGATGGCTTCACTCAGGTGATATCTGCATGAGAAC
>JAFSFN010000079.1 GCA_017435185.1 Clostridia bacterium
GATGCAAGATTTTATGAGCATAAAGGCATTGACATAATAAGAATATTCGGTGCACTGTGGGCGGATATAAAAGCAGGCGGCTATGTTCAGGGCGCATCTACGATAAGTCAGCAGCTTATAAAACTAAGTCATCTCTCGAGCGACAAGACTATAATGCGCAAGATTGAAGAAGCTGTGCTTGCATACCAGATGGAACAGATGTATACCAAGGATGAGATATTGGAAATGTATCTCAATTATGTATATTTCGGAGGCGGATTTTACGGTATAGAAGCTGCTGCACGCGGCTATTTCGGCGTGGGAGCAGAAGAACTTACAGTCGAACAGGGTGCGACTTTGGCGGCAATTTTGAAGTCGCCGTCCCAGTATGCGCCCCATCTTGATGCTGAAGCATCCGAAAGAAGACGCAATCTGGTGCTGTCGCTTATGAATGAATACGGCTATCTGAGCGAAGCTGAAATGAAAGAAGCACAGGGAAAACCGCTGGGCATACTTAAAAAAGTCAATGCATCATTGCCTGAGCGAGGATATTATGTGGATGAAGTGATAGCTACTGCTTGTGAGATGCTGGATATTTCAAACGAGGAGCTTTTGTGCGGAGGATATCGCATATACACCTGCATGGATAAGGAATTGCAGGACTATTGTGAAGATGTGTTTGAGGATGAATCGCTGTTCCCCGATGCTGAATGTGAGGGAGCGCTGGTAATACAGAGCGCAAAAGGCGGCTATATCGAGGCAATGATAGGCGGAAGGTCAAGCGATAATGCGATGGCGTTCAATCGTGCTGTTGATATAAAGCGACAGCCGGGTTCGGTTATAAAACCCATAATATGCTATGCGCCTGCGCTTGAAAGCGGCGGATACACAGCTGCAACTATGATACTTGATGAAAAATGTGAATTTGGGGACTATGCGCCCGACAATTACGGTGATGAATATAACGGATATGTTACGCTTCGTGAAGCCGTTACAAGGTCGCTGAACATTCCTGCCGTAAAAGTGCTTGAAGATATCTCGGTTCCTGCAGGAAAGGCGTTTGCGAAAGAATGCGGCATAGAATTTGACGAAAAAGATACAAGTCTGACGCTTGCTCTCGGTGGCTTTACGTACGGTGTTTCACCTCTTGAGATAGCTAATGCATATTCGGTTTTTGCTTCCGGCGGAATATATGATGAAGCGGTCATGATTCTTGAAATACAGGACAAAAACGGTGATACGCTTTATCGTCATACGGGAAACGGTAAAAGGGTCATGAGTGAGCAGAATTCATATATACTTACGAGTATGCTCCAAACCGCTATAGAGGAAGGTACGGGGCGCAGACTTGGCGAGCTTATGATACCGCTTGCGGGAAAGACGGGAACTGTTGATGAGAATAATTCCGAAGGCAACAGGGATGCTTGGATGGCTGTGTATAACAGTGAGTATACCGCCGTTGTATGGCAGGGCTATGATACATCTGAAAACGGCAATGCACTGCCCAATGATGCTACAGGCGGAAAGTATCCTGCGCTGATACTTAAAAAAGTATTTGAAAAGCTCTATGAGGCTAAAGAGGCACCTGATTTCGTGCGCCCGAGCGGAGTGAGTGAGATAAAGCTTGACGCAAGGTCGATGGAACATGAACACAAAGTCGTGCTTTCGTCCTCGCTTACACCCAAGGACAGCATCGTCACTGAATTGTTTGCAATCGGTACTGAGCCGACGGAAGAAAGTACATACTGGGAAGTGCCTCGTGCCGCTGCCGATTTTAATGTGTGGCTTGATGAGAACGGATGCCCTGTTATCAGCTTCAAAACCGTTCAGGATTTTGCGGTATACAGGCTTTATCGAACAAGTGGAAACACCGAAGTTTTTATGGGTGAATGGAACAGTGACGCAAAAAGTGTTAATTTTGTCGACAAGGGTACCAAAAATAATACTTCGTATACCTATTATGTGCTCTCATTACATGGTGAATTGCACATAAACGGCGAGCAGGTCAAAGGGGCGCAAACCAAGAGTTTATCTGTGAAAACGCCTGATGCAGCCTATTACGGAACCGATGAAATAATCAAGGATACGGAGACGGGATTTTAAGCGCTTTTGATTATGTATCAGGGAATTAAATAACACTTGACGGTAAGCGACGCTTTCTGTACAATATCAATGATGACGATATTTTTTAGTTATATCACCAGGTTGTTCCTTAAGTGCAGACTATAGTTGGTAAAAAATCATGAAAACCGAAATAAAGAACATTGCCGACGAATTGCAGTTGTCTTCAATGGCTGCAAGGGATTGGGTATTTCAGGTGATCAGAACGGCTATAATGCGTGGCATATTGCCAGGCAATATGCCTCTTCGCCAAGATGAAATATCCGATGCTCTGAATGTCAGTCACATACCCGTTCGCGAAGCCTTTCGCCAGTTGGAGGCGCAGGGCCTTGTGAAAATCTATCCTAACAGAGGTGCTGTTGTTGCCGCACTCTCTGAGGATGAGATTTCAAATATAATGGATGTCCTGTTTCTTATGGAAAAAGGTGCTTTAATGGCAGCGATGGATAATATCAATGATGATGATGTAAATGATGCCGTTGTTGCTTATCAGAGCTTTTTTTCAGAACAGGAGAAAAGTAATTTTGACAGGCTGAATCTTAGGCTTCACATGACGCTGTATGCGTCTTCGGATAATGCGATATTGCTTTCTCTTATAGACCAGCTTCACGCAAATGCCGACAGATATATGCAGTATGCCTATATGAGCAAAGAAAGTGCAGAGCTTTTGGCACAGGAACATAAGGCTATTGTAGATGCTTTCGTTAAGCGAGATAAAGAAACAGCGGTTTTGTTGCTTGAAAAGCACTTTGAACATGAAAAAGAGCTCATGCTCAACTCGCCTCTTGTAACGGGCTGAAATGAATACCAATATTAACAGATACTGCAAAGAAAACATTGCAGTATTTTTTGTTATCAAAAGCAAGATGATAACATGGTATACAAACTGAAATATGTCATAAATAAGTACAATAGTGACAAGGCTTGCGCGTGTATTGATAAAGAAAAAAGTCGAAGCTATAATTAAAGCAGTTAAAGGAGATGATATTCGTGCCTCAAAAACAAGCTATACTTATTTGTGACGATCAGGAGATAATACATGAAACATTGAAAGTTTATCTTGAAAATGAGGGCTTTGAATGTTATTGTGCAATGAATGGACAGGAAGCGGTCGAGATGGCTGAAAACAAAAGGCCGGATCTCATAATACTTGACTTGATGATGCCGAAAAAATCGGGCATTGATGTTTGCCGTGAAGTTAGGGAGACTACGCACATTCCAATAATAATGCTTACGGCAAAAGGTGAGGAGATAGACCGTATTTTGGGCCTCGAACTCGGTGCTGACGATTATATCGTCAAACCGTTCTCGGCGAGAGAAGTGGTTGCGCGTGTCAAGGCGGTGCTTCGCCGATTTAATCAGGAGAGCAAAGAGCCACAGCGCATAATTCGATTTGATGACCTTGAGATAAACATAAACAATTACGAGGTAAAGGTAAAAGGCGAAAAGATACCGCTCACACCAAAGGAAGTCGAGATATTCCAGCTTCTTGCTTCAAAACCCGGCAGAGTGTTCAACAGGGAACAGATACTTTCGCAGGTGTGGGGCTATGATTATTTCGGCGATACTCGTGCTGTCGATACACAGATAAAGCGCATACGCCAAAAATTGCCTCAGGAAGGCGTTAACTTTAAGATAACCACGGTCTACGGTGTCGGTTACAAATTCGAAGCGGAAAGGTAAAACGTGAGAACGACATTTTTGTCGAAGGTTTTAATATTGATACTTACAACGGTACTTTTAAGTACCGTTCTTACTGTATTGTTTTTTAACTATACGGGAAGTGAAGTGTTTGCAAAGCAGAAAGCCGAAGAATTATCACCGAGAGCAAAGTTTATTGCCGAAATGACGGCGGAATATCTGCAGGGCCATGTGGGTGCACAAACTTTTGAAAGAGCAATAGGCGGAATGGATTATCGCATATGGGACGCATCGGTATATGTGTTTGATTATCAGGAAAATCTGATAGCATATTCACAAAATTCAAATGTCTCCAAGGATATTACCGTGCTCAAAAGATACATTAAAGATGTTCTGTCGGGAAAAACAGTTGCACTGCCCACATCGGAAAATGAGGTGGGTGTGCTTATGGGCGAACCATCTTTTTCCTACGATGGGACTGCTATTGCCGCAGTTTTTCTCATAAAGCCGCTGGGCGAAGTTCGGACAGCGATAGGCGGTCTTGTGGCGGCATTGGCGATAAGTATGCTCATGGTAGTTGCAATAATGATGATACCTGCATATTTCACATCAAAGAGGATGACAAGGCCTCTCAAACAGATATCGGGTGTTGCGCTGTCTATGGCAAAAGGTGATTTTACTGTCCGAGCTGAGGAGACGGGCAGTGTTGAACTTTCCAATCTTGCAAGGTCGTTCAATCTGCTTTCGGATGAATTGTCAAGAACGATAGGTTATCTTACTTATGAAAAGAACAAATTGCTTGCTGTTATAAATGGCCTCGGTGAGGGTATAATTGCTGCTGACCGAGACGGAAATATAATACATTCAAACAAGGCGGCTGTGACGCTTCTTGGCGGAAGTGAGGAAAAAGCGCTTTCAAATATTCCTGCCTACAGCCATATAAGAGAGGCCGCAGACAAGGCGTTTACCGGTGATGAAAAACAGTATACGGGTGAAATAAAAGTTAGGGATAAGGTGCTCGTTTATACCATAACTCCGCTGTTTGATTCGGAAAACATATCAAGGGAAACGGTCACGCTGATTCGTGATGTGACCGAGAGCGTGCGCCTTGAACAAACAAGAAAGGACTATGTTGCTAATGTTTCGCATGAGCTGAGGACGCCTATAGCCTCCATACGCAGTCTTGCCGATGCGCTCAATGACGGCCTTATAAAGACGGATGAGGACAGGTCGAGATACTACGGCTACATTTTAAGAGAATCAATAAGATTGTCGCATCTTATAAATGATCTGCTTGAGCTTTCAAGATTGCAGTCGGGCAGTGTGGCATTGAGTAAGAGCAACTTTGATATTGCTGAACTTTTATATGATGTTGCCGACAGGTTTGCAAATTCCGCACAAGAGAAAGGCATGAGCATAGAACCTAAAGTCAGCGATGAAGTTATTGCATCACCGATGGTGTACTCTAATCCCGACAGAGTTGAGCAGATATTGATAATACTTCTTGATAATGCAGTTAAGCATGGAGAAAGCGGAAAGATACAGCTAAAGGCCGATAATAAAGACAATGATGTTGTGCTGACTGTTTCAAATGACGGATATATAGATGAAAACGATATAGGTCATATTTTTGAACGCTTCTATAAGGTCGATAAGTCGCATTCGGGCAACGGCACCGGCTTGGGACTGTCAATAGCGAATGAAACAGTTCGGCTGTTGGGCGGAAAAATAAAAGCCGAATGTGAAAAGGGTCGTGTCGAAATGACGGTGACACTTTCAAAAAATGAGGAAGAGTAAAGTTGAAGAAAGTATAAACCTTGCGAAATTAGTGTGAAAAAGTTCAATTAATATTAA
>JAFSFN010000011.1 GCA_017435185.1 Clostridia bacterium
CAGATCAGCACCAAAGAGTGCCGCTTCATCACCGCCTGTACCCGCGCGTATCTCGATGATAACATTTCGGTCATCGTTGGGGTCCTTGGGCAGAAGAAGTATTTTGAGCTGTTCTGTCAGCTCTTGCGCTTCTTGTTCCAAAGCATATAATTCTTCGACTATGAGCTCACGCATCTGGGGGTCGGCTTCTGTAAGCATTTCCTTGCAGGCGTCAAGCTCTTCTTGGTTTTTTTCATATTGAGTAAAAGCGGCAACAATGTCCGCAAGTTGAGAATGTTCTTTTGTCATCTCGAGCCACTTTGCATGGTCGTTCATCGCATCGGGAGAGGAGAGATTGTTTGTCAACTCCTCATAGCGAGCTTTTATTGTTTTGAGTTTATTTATCATGCAAAAAACCGTATCCTTAATGTTTTGTTCTATTATAAACCAACGATTACCACTCTTTCAATGCCCGACATATCCTTGACGGAATATCCGCCGCCGAAAAGGGCAATAACATCGTTTGCTTCATCAAAGCCCACTTCCATGAGCAGAGTGCCGCCTTTTTTCAGGTATGACCTGTAGCAGTGTGCAAGTGTACGGTAAAATTTCAGACCGTCAGCTCCGCCGTCAAGCGCAAGAATGGGCTCATGCTTTACCTCTTCATCAAGTGTTTCGATATCACGAGAGGGGATATAGGGCGGATTGCAGACTATCATATCGTATTTTTCGTTTATTGAATCGAAAAAGTCTGATTTGATAACAGATGCTCTAATTCCAAGCCTTTCTGCGTTTTTTCTGCAAAGTGCAAGCGCATGATCGCTTATATCTGCAAGTGTAAGGTTGATATTAGAGTTCTTTGCAAGTTTTTTTATAGAAAGACCTATACAACCACTGCCGCAGCACATATCAAGAAGTGAAAATGACGGCAGTTTTTCTGCTTTTTCAAGTGCCTGTATAACGAGCGTTTCCGTGTCAGCTCTCGGTATGAGCACATTTTCGCTCACATAAAAGGGCAGTCCCATAAATTCCCATTCGCCGAGTATATATTGGAGCGGCGTGTGCAAAATGCGCTTTTCGAGGCAACTGTTAAAAAAAGCGAGCTTTTTTTCGTCGGCGATATCGTTGATACGGAGTATAAGTTCTTCCTGCGTAATACAAAAACAATGACAAAGCAAAAGCCTTGCTTCAAAGGCGGCAGAATCGACGGCCGCCTCATGCAAAGCCTTTGTTGCAGATGCTAATATTTGCTTGAATGTGTTCATGCCTCTTTATTTTCGGCAGGGGGCTCTTCCATGGATGACATGGCGAGCTTGAATGAAGCTATCGCAACTTCTATCATGTCGGGAGTGGGCTCTTTGGTAGTGATGTACTGCAAGCCCATGCCGGGAGCTCTGATTATGCGCGTGAATATGTTTTCGTGCTTTGCCGCAAACTGGAGCACTTCATATGAGAAACCTGCGACAATGGGCAGGAACAGAAGCCTTGTGGCGAAACGGACGATGAATGTTGAGCCGAAGTCAACAGCGGCAAAGAACAAAATAGACACCGCCATAACAAGGAAGAGATAGTTTGTTCCGCATCTGGGATGGAGGCGTGAATGTTTCATCGCGTTTTCGGGCGTGAGCTCGTCTTCCGCTTCATAGCAGGCGATGGTCTTGTGCTCGGCACCGTGATACATGAATACACGGCGTACATCTTTTATGCAGGCGCAGAAGATAATGTAGCCGATGAAAATTATAAGACGAAC
>JAFSFN010000080.1 GCA_017435185.1 Clostridia bacterium
TTGTGCTTTCAGCACGGCCAGCCGCCCATGCAAAGTCAGAATTGCCTAACGGCAATTACTTTCACGCATTCGCCGCACATGTCGCCGAATGCTATTAAAGCCTAATCGCTTCCTAGTTGTTTGTGTTGTTGAATGGTATTGAAGCCTAAACGCTTTTGAGTTTCTTTTATTATTCTCCCCCTTGTTTTTGACGACTTTTTTCAAAAAGTCGGCGGGGTATGGGGCAGAGCCCCATAGAAAACAACTCTATCCTGAAACGCCGTCAACTATCTCACCTATTCTTTTTGCCTGTTCTTCTGTAAGGTCAGCCTGACCGTCATCACATCTTGCAAAGCCTTCAGTAAGATTTATTCCATACTTTTTTCCGTCTTCCGTTGTCACCGTAAACTCGGTAATGCAGCGGCAGATCTCATTTGTATATTCAAGATGTTTAAGCGTATCCATCAGGTATATCGCATCGGAGCCGTAACACAAATAATCCCGACCGTCTATTGTTACAGTCACCTGCGTGTTGCCGCAATAGCCTATTTGCGGCTTACCCGTTGCCTCTGCGGTTTCAAACTCATGCGTGCAAAGAGGCGTTTGAGCTGTAGGCGAAACAGTCACATCACCACCGCCGTCATATTCTTCGCAAGCAGTGAAAATATAAAGTGTGAGCATCAATACGAATACAAGTATTACCGATTTCTTCATTTTTCCTCCGAAATGTCATTCACTGCACCCATGAATACAGGAAGATTATTTTCGTTGTCGATTATCATGTAAACAAACGGTCTGTCAAGGTATACCGTTTTATAATCTTCTTTGACCATCACGCTTTCAGCCACCATTTCTACCGCCGTTACCGCACCTGCTTTTGTGCCTTTTTCATCAACGGCAATAAATGTCTTGTGCAAAACACGGCCTATGGATATATTGCCGTCTTTTGAGCTTCCCATAGCGGAAAAATCGGCGCAGTCCTTATCAAAAGCCAAAGGCATGCCCATTGCTTGCAATGTATCGTTGAGCGAAAGCGAGCAGTCATAGCTGAACTTGGGCATTTTGGCAAACACCGTTGTATTCCGGGCATTTGAAAGCATACCAAGCAAGCCTTCACCGTCAAGCGACGCTATATATTCTTCAACGCTCATACCCTCTTTGGGGAGCAGTGCCGCAAACGAATATTTGCCGCCCTTATACGGCTTTATAAATCCTGTGGCATTTTTATCTTCGATATAGAGTTTTTCTTCGGATGACATCATTTTGACTTTCCGTACAGTTGAGCCATATGCCGTAAACTCGTCTTCATAAACGGCCGTTTTTTTGTACATGTCCTCCCACTCGGCTTCAAACGCAAGCGCATTTATAAGATACATGATGACATTGTCTTTTATTTCTTCGATTATCTTGTCTATCATGCCGTCGGTGTTGTTGTCCACCCACGCATTGATATCGGAAACGGTGTTTTGGTCAAACGCCGCCTTATATATCTGTGCATCCAAATAGTCCACATTCGTCTTGAGAAAATCATCTTTAATCTCGAGCCTGTCACTGTCACGGAACCATATGGAGTTTGCGCTTTTAAGGCTGTCATCGAGCGAGTTCAAATAGAAACAGAGATATTCATTGAGTTCTTCAATATTCATGCCGCCGAGAACTTTTTCCATTTCCTCGAGAGTTTTTCCCTCGGCACCGTTTGCGGTCATTGCAAGCGCAACGCTCACCGACAGCGGCGAAATGAGCATGTTTTTATTTTCTTTCATGCTTGCCTTGAAAAGTTCAACGGCAAAATCCGTCTGAGCTTTCTTAAATTCATAAGTTGCCTGCTTACCCGTCTGCTCGGTTCTTACTATGTTTTCACCCATTTGACTTGCTTCTTTGATTTTTGTCTTGCCGCACCCGACAAACGACAGGATAATTGCAATAATCAGAATACAGCTTACTGTCTTAAAACACTTTTTCATTTTTATTCCTCCTCATTTTTCAAAAGCTCTGTCAGTTCTTTCGCTTCCGACTGGTCAAGCTCGATTTTTTGCTCGCCGTATATACTGTCGGGAAACACGAAGTACACTCGTTTTTCTCCGTTCACAGTGACCGTGATTTTTATTGATGCGCCATTGCTCGACGACTGTGCTCTTTTGGAAGATTCATCCTCAAGTCTTTCTTCGCTTGGAACTGTTTCTTCCCTGCTCATTATGAACGCCGTGACCGCCTGCGCCTTTTCATCACTCAAAGCGTAAGTCTCACTTGCCGATTCCACCATCACTGCAAACAATTCATCCGCAGTAAATACGATATTGCTTTCTGACGATGACTCCGGCTTATTCAAGGTGTCATTCTTAGGTAATACCGCAACGCAAACCGCAACAAAACAGGCGGCAGTCGTCGCAGCGGCTGTAAGAACAATTTTCCTTGTTCTCTTTCTTTTTGCAATGTATTCTGCGCTTCTTTTGAATATTTCCGCCTTAAATTCACTGTCGTTTCTTATCATTACAGCAGTTCACCTCCCAGCATTGAGCGAAGTTCTTTTTTTGCTCTGAACAAAAGATTATCTATCTGTTTGGTACTTTTTCGCATTATCTTTGCCGCTTCCTTATATGAAAGCCCCTCAAGATACACAAGATGTACAGCTATGCGCATTTCTTCATTAAGCGAAGTCATCGCATCATTCAAACTGCGTTTTCGCTCATCGTCAAGCACCTTTTTTTCGACCTCGTCATCACCTGCAAGCTCAAAATCAAGCTCCGTCATCTCCACTCGTTTTCTGCGCCGCACATAATCAATCGCCCTGCTCCGTCCGAGCATAAACAGGTATGTTTTCAAGCTCGTGCGAAAATCATACCTTTTGGGATGCACGATAAGTTCAACAAGCACATCGGCGGCAATATCCTCCGCCGCAAAGGCATCGGAAACAAAACGGTTTATGAAAAAAGTCAAGCCGCTTCGATATTCGCTTATTATCTCGTCAAAAGCACTTTCGTCACCATCAAGGAAACGGCGGTAGCTACTTGCACCGTTATCCATTTTGTTCCTCCCGTCTTTTGCCTTTCACTTATTATACGATTAAAAAGCTGTTTTTCCTTATGAAAATGAAAAAGCACCTGCTTCAGCGATGCTTTTTATTCGTGCGAAATCAAGTATTGAGGCAAGCTGTAATGAAATCCTGCGAACCTTCATAATCAATTCTGCAATCAAAATTTTCCGTTATTTCTTCTAACACTCTACCATCATATTGAGTCACACCACGTGAATTTCTGCCTGCCCAGTGTTTAATTATCCTTGTACTTGACAACAACTGACAGTTAAACATCGAACACAACTGCGTTCGTATATTCTTATCTTTATCAATTGCAACAATATAAACCAAGTACACACTTTTTTCCTCAGCAAGAAATGCTAAAAGTTTATCAATATTATAGCCTTTAGGATTGCTGGATAAAAATAAAACTTTAGTCTTTATATCTGTTTCGGTAAGATAATTTTCAAAGACTAGTTCGTAATCCCCCAATTTATCAGCTGTGAAA
>JAFSFN010000081.1 GCA_017435185.1 Clostridia bacterium
AGAACGAGTTCTTGAGCGAAAGCGGTAGCGTTTGCGGCGTGTACGGCGAATGCGTGGAAGTAATTGCCGTCAGGCAATTCTGACTTTGCATGGGCGGCTGGCCGTGCTGAAAGCACAAGCCGCTCATGAGAAAACTCGCTCAAGAACAAGTTCTTGAGCGAAAATTACTTTATGCGCCTAATATTTGGGATATGAATTTCCTTATGGCCTCAATTATCAATGTAAACATATAGATTATGTTCTTGTTCTGCACATTGTTCCTGCTCACCGAGGTAGGCGTGCTTCCGGGAACCGGGTCGGCAACGAATTCCTCGCCTACTTCAAACACTGCCAGATTATACGGCATCTTGCCGCCCGAGCAGGCTGCTTCCCATGCAGCGGAATAATCCTGTGTATAGCAGAGTGTGAACGCTGAAGCCGAATCATAGAACGTCGTATCATTAAGATTTTCCGGAACGCCGCCGATAAACTGAGCCAGCTTGAGGTTTTTGCATGAAGCAAAAGCATTCTCGCCAATCTTCTTGAGGGACTTGGGAAGCATTATTCTTTCAGTCCCCGTATTTTTGAACGCCTCGTCACCTATTTCTTCAACGCCTGCACCCAGATTGACATCGTAGAGATTCTTGCTGTTATAGAAGGCACTCTCGCCTATCGTTGTGACAGAATCGGGAACAGTTATGCTAATGAGCGAATCACAGAGTTTGAACGCACCTTCTTCTATCGTGACTACGCCGTTTTGTATTACGACCTCACAAAGCATGTCACAGCTTGCAAAAGCACCGCCGCCTATAGTGGCAACGCTTGAAGGTATCGTGACCTTGGTTATCTCTTTATTGTGCTCAAACGCATTGACTATCTGCTTGACATTGTTGGGTATAGTTACCTCGGTATCGGTACCGTTGTATGAAAGCAATACGCCGTTACCCACTATTACAAACTCGTCGGTATTGCCCGACAGCCACGGAGTAGCAGCAAATGCCCAACCGCCTATATACTGAACAGTACCCGGGATATTCACATCGTTGAGCATTCCGCAGTATGCAAACGCATGGTGTCCTATCGTCCTTACACTCATGGGGATCGAAACAGATGCAATCGAAGTGGAAGCAAATGCATATGCGCCTATCTCCTCGGGATGTGCCGCTATGTCGAGCGAAGCAAGTTTTGAACACTGATTAAATGCATTCTCATCTATTGTCTGTACGCTTTCGGGAATAGACACGGACGTGAGCGATATACACTTTTCAAATGCATGTGCGCCTATATTTTTGAGCGACTGACCCAAAGTGAGAGTATTGACAGCTTCGCAGGAAGCAAACGCATACTCGCCAATGCTCTCGCAGTTTGACGGTATGTTCATCTGCTTGAGCGCATAGCACTCAAAGAACGCATAGTCGCCTATTTCCAAAAGTGCAGTGCTCAATTCTATTGCAGAAAGCCTTGCACAGCGTTCAAATGCGTGTGCACCTATCGAAGTAACGATATTGAGCATCTTTATGCTCGTGAGTTCATCACAGCCATAGAACGCATACGGAGCTATCTCGGTAACCATTTCGGGAAGTGCAAACTCTCCCGTCTTTGTCGGAGGACAATATACAAACTTCGTCATGCCGTGTGAGAAAAGTGTTCCGTAATACGATGTGAACACTGTATTATCGGAAAGCACAAGTATCTCCTGCATGGAGTCACAGTCAACAAACGCCGCCTGACCTATTTTGAGCAGTGACTTGGGGATGGTTATGTCTGTTATCTTTGAGCATCTTTCAAATGCATTATCGACTATTTCTATGACACCGTTGGGTATAACGAACGAGCCTTGAACACCTTCACTGCAGAAAATGAGCTGTGTGAGGTCCTTTGAATATACAACGCCTTCCCTTGCCATCAGATTGCCATTATCTTCGGAGATATTTATCTCAACAAGCGACGGGCAAGCACCAAACGCATTCTTGCCTATTTCCGTCAAACCCCTGCCGATATTTACACGATTCAGCGGCGTTCCTCTGAACGAGCCTTCACCGATAACACGAACAGAATCGTTTATCGTCACTTCTTCAAGATTTGTAGCACAAAACGCAAAATCCTTTATCTCGTTGAGATAGTTCGGGAACTGCAGAAAAGTTATTGCACTGCAGCCATAGAACGCATACTCGCCTATTGTTACGAGTGAATCGGGGAATGTTACTGAAGAAATCGTATTGCATCCGCTAAAGGCACGCTCTTCTATTTCACTTACGCCATCGGGTATATCGACAGCAGTAAGTGCTGTGCAGCCTTCAAATGCGTGGGGGCTTATCGTGCTGAGTTTGTCATTGAATGTGACCGTTGCAAGGGCACTGCATGACTCGAAAGCATATGCGCCCAGCGTCTTTACTTTTTCAGGCAATGTTACTGCCGTGAGCGCTTTGCAGTTTGCAAAAGCGTAATTTCCGATGTAGCTGATTTCCCTGACTAAGTTTATTTCGGCAAGCACAGAACAGTTTTCAAACGCATGATTGCCTATATACATTATTGTTTCGGGAAGCACGACATTTGTTACTGATTCACAATTATTGAACGCATAGTCATCTACACCAACGACCTTTTTGCCGTCTATCTCTTTCCTGATATTCACTGTACCCGACATCGTTGCAGGGCAGGAATATACCGCTGCTCTGTTGTCATCAAGTATTCTGTATGCCACATCACCGTCCATTATGAGCTGAGGTGTTGCCATGGGTTCTATAGTGATTGAAGGCACTTTTGTGGGCAACGGAGTTGGCGACGGAGCAAGTGTGGGCTCAAGCGTCATCGTGGGTTCTATCGTAGGTGTAAACAGAATTATCAAGCCCGATGTCGGCTTTACCGTTGTTGTAACTATGGGTGTTTTTGTGGGAGTCGGAGTTTTGGTAACTCTCGGTGTTTTTGTGGGGGTAGGCGTTTTTGTTACTCTCGGTGTTTTTGTGGGAGTCGGAGTTTTGGTAACTCTCGGAGTTTTTGTGGGGGTAGGCGTCTTTGTAGCCACAGGTGTTTTTGTGGGGGTAGGCGTCTTTGTGACCACCGGTGTTTTTGTGGGTATGGGCGTTTTTGTGACCACCGGTGTTTTTGTGGGAGTAGGCGTCTTTGTGGGTGTGGGTGTGGGTGTGGGAGTAGGCGTCGGCGTTTTTGTCGGCGTCGGCGTAGGTTCCGTGCCTATCTGCACCTTAGCCGATGATGTTGAAAAGCTGATATCATTGTCATCCGCATCGGTAAGGAATGACCTTGAACCTATGGACATATTCTGCACGCCATAGGCTTCATCCGTTACCTTGAGCTTGAATTCGCATATAGTTGTTGTGCCTGTCTCAAGCGGTTCTGTTATGTCTACCCAGTTACATAATACATCGCTCTTGATCTTTCTGAACTTAATGCCCGCTGTAGTTGTACCGTATGTGTCAAGCGAATTACTGCCACTCACATATGTGAAGAACGAAGTATCAATGGGTATCGACAGCTCAAGAACATTAACATTTGAGGCCTTTAGTCCTCCCGAGAATGAAACGGTGAATGTAACTTCATCGCCCGCTTTCACTTTGGTCTTTGAAGCGGTTATTTTTATCGTGCCTGCCGATGCAAATATCTGTACATCGTTAACAGCCCCTGCGCTCATAAAAGTTGAAATCAGGAGCAGTACGCTGAGCACTAAACCAAAAAATCGCTTTACAGAATTTTTTATCATAGAAAAAGACCTCTCTTTACAATATCGCTAACATACCACGCTCATTATAGTTTATGTTGATTTTTTAAGGCAAACAAATCACCCGAAATTAATAATATGTTTATGCACAATTAATAATAAGTTTATATTCTTGTCTTGTTTTAACAAAAAAAGATATGTGCAAGTGGCGCCGCCCTTTTGACCGCTTTCTG
>JAFSFN010000012.1 GCA_017435185.1 Clostridia bacterium
ATAAAACAAGGGCGTGCACCCCACGCCTGCTTTATTGCGTGTCCCGACATATCAAAGAGCTACGCAATCGCCAGATCTGCCGCAGCTCTTTTTTGTGCAGGCAGTATCAATACTGCCGTTCTTGAAAACTGCCCCGATTTTTTTGAAGCTGAAAGCAATCCATATAAAATCTCATCCATAAGAGAAATTTCTGACACGCTTGCAAAGCGTGCTTATTCAGAACAATACGGTCGTGCCGTTATTTTCAAAGATGCCGATAAAATGGACGAACGTTGTCAGAACGCTCTTTTGAAAACGCTTGAAGAGCCGCCTGCAAAAACGCTTTTTCTTCTAACCGGCAATGAATCAGGGCTTTTGCCGACGATACGCTCACGCTGTGCAATTGTACGCACAGGTTCTCCTCTTGCCGATGACACCGAAACTTCTCTTCGTGCGCTTGGCGCACTTCCCTCAGAAGCAATGTTGTATACCTCTTTGGGTGAAGGAATATCGGAAAGGGCGGTAAAACTCTTTTCAGATGAAGATTTTAAGGCGCTCAGAGATAATTCGATATCGGCACTGATATCCCTCCTTGAGGGCGAACTGCCTTTTAATTCGGTCAAATCACTTACTGAAAACAAAGCTGCTCCGGACTGCGTAACGTTCATGCTCTCATTTATGCGTGATATGCTTTTGTACAAACATGGCATGGATATAGCCTGCAACACAGACAAAATATCGACAATAGCCTCACTCTGCTCACGCTTTACAATCGGAAAAATAAACTGTATTATAGAAATACTTACGGAAGCTAAGTCAAGATTGGCGATAAATACACCGCAAGCACTCGTGCTTGACCGTGTGTTCGCCTGTATCTCGGAGGAAATATGAAAACAGTTATAGACGTAAAATTCAAAAATTGCGATAAGGCATACTTTTTTGACCCCGGCGAACTTGAAGTCAACACAGGTGACGGCGTAATCGTCGAAACAGCAAGGGGAATAGAATTCGGCGATGTATCTTTAGGCAATCATCAAGTCAATGAAGAACAAATAACAACACCGCTTAAGGGCATTATACGCATAGCAACTCAGCAGGACAAAGAAATGCGCGCCTCTTATGCGGCAAAGGAAAAAGATGCATATAAGGTATGCATGGAAAAAATACTTTCTCATAAACTCGACATGAAACTCGTTGATGTTGAATACTCATTCAACGGTTCAAAAATAGTCTTCTACTTCACAGCCGATGGCCGTGTGGATTTCAGAGAGCTCGTTAAAGACCTTGCGGGAATTTTCAAAACGCGCATCGAACTCAGGCAGATAGGTGTGCGTGACGAAGCAAAGCTGCTCGGCGGTCTCGGTTCCTGCGGCAGACCCGTATGCTGTCAGGCATTTCTGGATTCTTTCCAGCCCGTTTCAATAAAGATGGCAAAAGAACAAAACCTTTCCCTTTCGCCTACAAAGATATCGGGAATATGCGGCAGACTCATGTGCTGTCTCAAATATGAACAGGATTGTTATGAAACCATGCGCAAGCAGATGCCGCGTGTCGGAAAAGAAGTCATTACCGAAGATGGCGAAGGCGTGATACTTGAAAACAATGTTATAACCGAACGCACAAAAGTTAAGGTCATGCTTCCCGACGGTTCGTACGATATAAAGAATTATCCTTTCCGTGAACTCAAGTTAAAACATGGCAGTCATCACAACAATAAACACGATGTCGAAGAAGAACAGGCTCAAGATCAGCAGGAAAACGATGAATTTTCCGATGAAGAGCTCAGTTATGATGAATAACACTTGCATTTTTTCGGTTTAGTGTTACAATAATAGAGTATTTTTTGACTGGAGGTTTTTTATCATGGCATATGTAATCAATGATTCATGCATCAGCTGCGGCGCTTGTGAAGGCGAATGCCCCGTTAGTGCAATTTCCCAGGGCGACGATCGTTACGTTATCGACCCTGAGCTCTGTTTGGACTGCGGTGCTTGCGCAGGCGTTTGCCCCGTAGGTGCTCCTGAAGCCAACTAATTATTTTTGGCAGACCGGGGAGGTACTGATGTGCCTCCCCATTATTTTGTTTATATCTTTATATCCGAGGTCTTTTTTTAATGGAAACAAAAAACTTATCAGAAAACCGCATGGGTACGGCAAAAATACCGTCACTCATACTTAAAATGTCATTTCCAATGATGCTGTCAATGCTTGCAATGGCACTTTACAATGTAGTTGACAGCGTATTCGTATCACAGGTAAGCGAAAATTCACTCACCGCCGTTACGCTCGCATTCCCGTTTCAAATGCTTATAGTTTCAGTTGGCGTAGGTACGGGTGTCGGTATAAATTCACTTGTTGCACGCCGTCTTGGCGAAAAGCGTCAGGAAGAAGCGGAAAACGTGGCAATGAACGGTCAATTCATCACCGTAATAAGTGCTTTTATATTCACACTTATTTTTGCTTTTTTCACACCAAATCTTATCGGATTTTTTGATCCCGATCCTGAAACATTTGAACTTTCAGTAAGCTATCTGAGTATCTGCGGCACACTTTGCGCATTCACAATGATAGATGCAGCATCGCATAAAACGCTTCAGGCAACCGGTGACATGATACACCCCATGATAGTTCAGCTTGCCGGTGCACTTACAAATATAGTTCTTGATCCAATACTCATATTCGGCTATCTCGGCTTCAAACCAATGGGTGTTGCAGGTGCGGCTTGGGCGACGGTTGCAGGCCAGTTTGTAAGCATGGTATTGGCAGTCTACTTCCTCTACCGCAAGAAAAATACTCTTTTGCGTATGCGTTTTAAGGGTTTCAAACCCAATCTTTCAATCATAAAGGAAATATATGCGGTAGGTCTTCCCTCCATAGTAATGCAGGCAATAGGCTCTGTTACCACATTCGGACTTAATGCAATACTTATTAACTTCTCGAATACGGCAGTCAACGTTCTCGGCGTTTACTTCAAACTTCAGTCATTCGTATTCATGCCCGTGTTCGGTCTTAACAGCGGCGCAATGCCTGTTATGGGCTATAACTATGGTGCAAAGAACAAAACAAGGCTCATGGATGCACTTAAATACAGTCTTTTGTATGCACTGATAATAATGTGTATAGGCACTGCAATATTCCAGCTCTTACCCCAATTTCTTCTCTCAATATTCAATCCCTCACCGGATATGATAGAAATGGGCGTTGCTGCATTCCGCTCCATAAGCCTTTGCTTCCCCCTTGCAGCGGGCGGCATAATGCTTTCAACTCTTTTCCAGGCAATAGGACGAGGCGTGTTGAGTCTTATAATCTCGCTGTGCCGTCAGCTCATACTCATACTTCCCGTTGCATATCTGCTTTCGGTAGTATTGAGCTTTGGCCCCAACGGCGTATGGTATTCATACCCCATAGCAGAATGTGCCGCACTTATCCTGTCGATATTGTTTACAGTAAGCACATATAACTCAAGAATAAAATATCTCTCCCCCGATATGTAAATCAACCGTTTATTGCATCCGATTTCACATTTATGCCTAAAATGCCGCATAAAAAACATTGCCGAAATGATGTGTCTCGGGTTATAATGAATACAAGAAAAAAAGGATAGGGGTGGTTACCATTATTCGTATAATAGCAGGTGAAAAAGGCACCGGTAAAACAAAGCGCATTCTTGATCTGGCAAACGAAACTTCTTTAAGCGCAAAAGGCAGCGTTCTTTTCATAGACGATAATCAGCAGTATATGTTCGAGCTCAAACGCAGCATCAGATTCATAGACGCTTCAGAGTATCATATAGATGGTCCCAAGATGTTCTTCGGTTTCCTATCAGGCTTGGCCGCACAGGATTTTGACCTCGAATACATCTTCATAGACGGTTTTGCAAAAATAGTTCATCACGAACTCAATACTTTAGAAGCTCTTTTTAACAGTCTTGAAGAATTTGCCGCAAGTCGCAATATCAATCTCATATTCAGCATAAACTACGGCGAGGAAGGTCTTCCCGAATTCATAAAAAAATACGCAGAGTAAACTTCAGTGGCATTGAGTTTTATTCAATGCCGCTTGCTGTTTAAGCCGTAACTTATAATGAAAAGTTAATAAACTTGCCACCATATCCGCACTTCCGCCGTCAAGCATAAAAACATCTTATACGGAAAGAGCAAGAATTAAAATAATATATCTTTTTTGTATGCAAAAAGCTCCATTCAATGGAGCTTTTACATTAATATGTCCCGAAAGGGTATATATAACAGAAAGTCACCTTGTAACTTTCTGCCTGTGCCTCATTCTGTTAAGATGTCGTTCAAAGCTGCCGCTTGAAATAAATTCCGCAAGCACATATTGGTCAAGCACTGGCACCGTGCACGAATACAATTTCATTTTTTCATTGTATCGTTCCAATAGGCTTTCAGGCAGTATCATATAGCCCATACGCATCGACGGCGAAAGACTTTTTGAAAAAGTATTCATGTATATCACCGAATCATTCTTGTCCAAAAAATAGAGTGATTCTATCGGATGACCGGGCATAAAAAACTCGCTGTCGAAGTCATCCTCCACGATATACCGCTCGCCTTTTTGTGCCCATTTAAGATACTCATACCGTTTTGAAACAGTTGCCGTAACGCCTGTAGGATAGCTGTGAAACGGCGTTACATGCAGTATATCTATATCGCTTTTTTGGAGCGCATCACTTTTTATACCATCATCTCCCATTTCCAGTTTCAGAATATTTGCTCCGCAGTCGTTGTAAACCGTTTCTATTTGTGAATATGACGGATATTCTATGCCGTACTTTTTATCGGCGCCCAATATTCTCACTACAGTCTCATAAAGCTGTTCCGATCCCGAACCGATTATTATACGCTCAGGCTGTGCATACATTCCCCTATATCTGAGAAGATATTTCGCAATGGCATTTCTGAGTACGGCACAACCCTCATTGGGAGATTTAACAAACAGCCGTTCGCCATTATCTGCAATAACTTTCCTTATAGTTTTGAACCACACAGAATACTCAAAATCATGACCTGCGCTCCTTTGTTCTTCGTCTTTCAAAAGCTCTATTTTGTAGGACGGAAGCACATTGGAAGCATCGAACAATCCCTCTATATCGTTCACAAAAAAGCCACTGCGTTCCTTTGATGTTATGTACCCTTCATCTATCAAACTGCGATATGCCGCTTCGACCGTTATCGTACTGCAACCGCTTTTATCCGCCATAACACGCTTTGACGGCAGTTTTTCATTTGCCTTATACTCGCCGTTCAATATCTTTGATTTTATTTCCTTATATAGCTTGTAATACTTTTTTTCGCTCATCTGGTTATATAAAATACTTCCTTTTTGGCTATTTTTATATCATCAAATACTTATTATAATATCATCAATCATATTTGCAAAGCATTTTTTAGGAGAATCATAACATGAGTTATAAAAGGATTTTAACTATACAGGATATCTCATGCGTGGGCCAATGCTCACTCACCGTTGCTCTGCCAATAATTTCAGCTTGCGGCGTTGAGTGCTGTGTTCTTCCATCGGCTGTACTCTCAACGCACACGGCAGGTTTTGACGGTTATACATTCCGTGACCTTACTGACGATATGCCTCTTATAAATGAACACTGGAAAAAAGAAGGCATACAGTTTGATGCCGTATACACAGGTTATCTTGGCAGTACAAAACAGATACAATATGTTATGGACATATTCAATTCTGCCGCAAAAGCAGGCAGTTTCAAAATAGTTGACCCTGCAATGGCAGACAACGGCAAGCTCTATCCTGGTTTTGACGCAGAATTCGTATCGGCAATGAAAAAGCTGTGCGGCAAAGCCGATTATGTAGTTCCCAACATAACCGAGGCCTGCTTCCTCACAAATACCGAATACAGAACAGAATATGACGAAGAATATATAAACGAGCTTATCGCAAAGCTCATTTCTCTGGGCAGTAAAAATGTAGTGCTCACCGGCGTGAGCTATGCTCCCTCCAAAACAGGCGTAATAGTTTATGACGGCGAGACCAAGCAATACTATGAACACGAACTGCTCAAAAACAGCTGTCACGGCACAGGCGATGTATATGCTTCGTCATTCGTCGGCGCACTTGTAAACGGGCACAGTGCCTACAACTCCGCAAAAATCGCCGCAGACTACACCGTTGAGTGTATCAAGGAAACCGCAAAGCTCGACAATCACTGGTATGGAGCAGCATTTGAAAAAGCACTGCCAAAACTTATAAAACTTATAAACGCATAACAAAAAAAGCGACTGCCATTAATGTGCAGCCGCTTTTTTGTTATTAACTTATTATTACTGTCTTGCTTTTCTAAGAGCAAGTATTCTCTGCATCTCATTGTATACGAGCATGAATCCTTCATCAACACCCATACCGGGTTTTGCCAGTATCTGGTCGGGCTTTGTAGCCATTGCGATATTAACGCAGACATGGCACGAACGGTCTGTCTCGTTGCAAGTACCGCCCTGATATGCGCCAACGCCCTTTTCTTTGCAGTAGAGAACTGCTTCTGCGATGTTGTTTACGCCGCCGAGATCGGGAGTTTTGATTTGGAGCATATGACCTGCCTTATTATCGGCAAAGTACTTGATATCTTCGAGAGTGTTGCACCATTCGTCTGCAACTATCTCAACACCGATGCCGCGCTCGTCAACGAGCTTTGTGAGTTCACGCAATGCTATCATCTGAAGCTCTCTGTCCTCTGTGTCCATGGGACCTTCGATGCGGAGCTTGAACGGACTTGCAGCATCAGCGAGCTTCGCAAGATAATCAGCCATTGCTTCGTAATTGTTGTTTCCGAATACTGCGCCTATTGTGCCGTAAACATCAATGTGAAGCACGGGTGCGTAGCTTTCATCTTTTCTGAGCTCAATTATACGATTTCTGAGCCATGTAACATAATCAACGAGCAATTCGCCGTTTTCACCGAGCTTTGTCTTTACATTGTTTATAAGAGCGTGCGGAAGAACATCTGCACCCTTAATTATCATCTTGTCGGAGTTTGTATAGCGATCATCACCGGACTGTGTAAATACGGGTATCATCTTATCGGAAACTGTTGTACCGTATTCATCGGCTATAACTTCGCACATGAGCTTGTGCTGTGACTTTGCGACTGCATCAAGAACAGCCTGTGTTACACCATAGCGGATAGCTGTATGGAGCTTTTTGCCCTTGTACTCAATGCTCTCTATCATAGCGGCTGTTTCACGGAAGTTTTCCATTTCCATGCCAACGAGTCTGGGCTTGATATATTCTTCTATAACAGGAATGAAGTCCTTTGCCAAGAAGAGCGGGTCACGTCCGCCTGCACCGCTGTACTGAACAGCCGCACAGTCGCCGTAAGCTATCTGACCGTCTTCAAGTATAAGCATTACGGAGATAGATTCGCCGCTCTGGCGAACAGCACTGAAGCCCTCTGTGACAGGTGCGCCTATATATGCTGCACCGTCGGCCTTTGCGCCCTGCTTAATGGCACGCTGATCATCAAAGTAGAAGCCTGTTCTTCCCTCAGAACAAATCACATCAATGATTTTCATTTTGAATTTTACCTCTTTATTTTTTATAAATTTATTATCGGAAGTGCACCAACTCATATGATGGATGCACTTCCGAAAAAGTCTTATCTGTTGGGGCGTCCTACGAGTCTGCCCTTGCTTATTGCATAAACATCGTCTATTACCATCTGGAACGAAGCCATACGCTTTTCTGCCTTTGCACGTTCTTCAATCTTTGCCTTATTGAAGTCAATAAGATCCTGCGTGAAAGGAAGCGCGCCGATGTTGAGCATACGGATAGCACCGTCATTGTCACGAGCAGGAAGCATCTTGCCGGAGTTGAAACGGCTGGGTGCAAACGGAACATCTATAACACCTGCTTCTACCGCGCGTACAGTACCGACTGCTATATCACCATTACCGAGTTCAAAGCACTTGTCGAGTATGCAGCGTGTTTCTGCCGCAATAATCTCTTTCTCAACCTTGAGAACGCTTTCGGGCAATCTCTGGTCTCTGAGCATGGAGATGACCTGTTTTGTACAACGCAGACCTTGTGCATTTGCTTCCATTGTGGGAACGCCCATTGCTTCATGCGGGGTCTTTACGATGACCTTTGTTGCATGAGCTATGGCTGCCGCCGCACTGCCCCATGAAATTACGCCGAATGCCTTTGCTTCATCCTGCGGGAAACCACCCATCCACTGATGGAATACAGTTGTTGTGATAACATCGTTATAGCCGTTTTCTTTAAGATAAGCGTCTGTGAGCTCCTGCAAAACTTCTATTGCAGCTACATCCTGTATAAGGTTGCCGCACTGACCGTAACCGACAGTGATGTTCTTAACGCCCTGCTCTGCGGCAAGAAGTGTTTCGATTATAGCTACTGCGTGCGATACGCAGGGAGGTACCAATGTGCCTGTAAGCGGACCGTAGGGCTCTCTGTTGATGGAAACGCCCGCTTCTTCGTACATGCCTGTAAGCCTGTCCACATACTGCCAGTCTTCAATGGTCTTTTCCAAGGGAACATTCTTTGCATAAGGAATGTTGTATGAGATACCGCCGCCTTCATAGCTTGTGAAGCCGCCTGCATATGCAATTTCAGTAAGCAAGCGTGCGTCAGGTGTACCATGACGAACCTGAACGGGAGTATCAAGGCTGTTTATGATGTTGCGGCAGCCCTGAACACCATGGTTAACTGCCGGGAAGCCGTTAAGCATGGACTTGCCGGTCTTAACAGATTCCGCAATACCGACATCAGCCTCATTATAGCGATTCTGACGAGTATAACTGTCTATAGTCGTGGGAAGCAAATCTGCTTCACCGTTATCCTGCAAATATGTGAGGAGTTTGATGTGCTCAGGAATGAGCGCAACGCCTGCACGAGGCTGGATAAGAGTATTACCCTGCTCCTTTGCGTTCTTCAATTTGAGCGAAAAGATTTTCTTTTCAGGCATGGACTTGTGGAATTCCACAGCTTCTTCAAAGTTAACATCCTTACCTGTGTGCCACTGGTTCAATACTTCCGAGCGTATACGATTGAAATCGCCGTCGGATATTCGCTTGTTGCTGATAGCCATAATTAAACTAACTCCTTTTTCATTATTCTGAGCGCAACTTCGGGATAATGCTCACTGAGCAAGCCCATGGCTGCGAGAATATACTTTTCATCGACCAGCACCTTTGCCTCTTTGGGTCTTAGTGATGCAGGGTCGTTTGCTTTTGCCTGCGCAAAAGCAGCAATCTCCTTGGCGCAGTCGGAATGAATGAGTGCTCCACCCGTTGCCACAAGGTTGTGTACTGCACTCAGGTCCTTACCCTCCTGAGCAAACGCAAGTCCCATCGGTGTATAGACCTGCTCCACCGTACCCGCATGACGCTTTACTGCCATTTCGATAGCAAGCGATGCAAGCGCTCGGTCAAGATTCTTAAATTCCTCAGTTGTCGGCACCTCGTCAGTATGCTCGGACAAATAGTCTATCATCTCGATGCAGCGTTCCTCACTACACTGAGCAAGCTGACTTACCGCCTTTATTGTAGCGGCATCGGCAATTCCGTGTATGCTGTAGCGCATACCTATATCACCCTCAACAGTGCGCTTGACCCTCGGTTCCGGCAAGCCTTTAAGCACCGTTGATGAATTCTGCGGGAAGCCCTCAGCAACAGAATAAACATCGGTTGTTGCACCGCCAAGGTCAACTGCCACAAGTTCACCGATACCCTGCTCATTTTCAGTACCGTCAGCAAGCAAGACCATTGCCTGCTGAACCGCTGACGGAGTAGGCATTATTATTCCTGAAATAAGTTCCGATGCTTCGCTCAGGCCTTTTGCCTTGACGATACGCTTCAGAAAGATTTCTCTTATCGCATTCTGCGCCGGCTCTATGCACAATTCCGAGAATCGAGGCATTACATTCTTTTCCACATGCACTTCTCGGCCGTTTTGAGAAAGTATGCTTGCACATTCCTTTGCCGCCGCTCTGTTTCCCGCAACTACAACCGGACAATCCGTTTTCAGCGTAGAAATCATTTTTGCATTTTTAAGTATGCACTCGGTATTTCCGCCGTCTGTTCCGCCTGTGAGCAGTATTATATCGGGACGGCTTGCGTCTATCTCAACGATATCGTCTTCGGTAAGTTCGTAAGAATATACTCCCACGACCTTTGCCCCTGCGCCCAATGACGCAAGGCGTGACGCCTCTGCGGTGAGGTTTTTCACAAAGCCGCTCGTTACCATTCTGAGGCCGCCTGCCGCACTTGAGCAGGCATAACGCTCTGCAAACTCTATACTCCCCGTCTTTTCAAATAACAGTTTCAAAGCATTGTTAAGACCGTCGTTTATATCGGTTTCGATAGTCGTATAGCTGCTTGCAGTGCCGAGTATTTCTTCTGACTCCGTATCAACAGCAGTCACTTTTGTGTATGTACTGCCGAAGTCGATAAGAAGAATGGCGTTCATTTATTATCAGTCCACCTTTAAGTCTTCTTTGAGTGCGGCAATGGTCTCCTCGGGAGGTGTTCCGGGGCCGAATACACGGTCAAAGCCCATTGCTTCAAAACGCTTCTTAACCTCTTCAAAGGGCTGTTTACCAACGACGATATTACCGCCTACATAAAGCAATATACCCTTGAGACCTGCTTCTTCACACTTGTCTCTCAATCCGCGGCAGTCAAGCTCGCCGTGACCGTAGAGCGAAGAAACGATTATCGCATCGGCATTTGTTTCAAGTGCCGCTTCGATATATTCTTCCTGTGACACCATGACGCCGAGGTTTGTTACATCAAAACCTGCGTCAGTGAAGGCATGATATAAAATCTTGATGCCTACTGCGTGAACATCGGCGCCTATAACGCCTATTACCAGTTTCTTCTTTTCCATTTCTCCACCTGTTTTTATATTTATTTCTGCGATTCAAGATATGCCTTGCGACCTACCTCGTACAGATTTGTTCCCATAGTGTCAATTACTGCCACAACCGGAAGATTTTCGACCGTAAGTTTTCTTATAGCTTCAGCACCGAGATCTTCATAAGCAATAACTTCCGCCGTCTTTATACAGCTTGACAAAAGCGCACCCGCGCCGCCTATTGCTGCAAAGTAGACTGCTTTATTTTTCTTTATGGACGAGATGACCTCTTCATTGCGCTTGCCTTTGCCTATCATTCCGCGAAGTCCCATATCCATAAGAGTGGGAGCATATGCGTCCATACGATAACTCGTTGTCGGTCCTGCAGATCCTATCGCCATACCGGGCTTGGGGGGTGTGGGACCTACATAATAAATTATTGCGTCTTTAACATCAAACGGGAGTTCCTTGCCCTGAGATACAAGCTCACAAAGGCGTTTATGCGCCGCATCTCTTGCCGTGTATATTGTACCGCTTATATAAACGGTATCGCCGGCTTTTATGTTTTCGGCATCTGCCGTAGTAAACGGCGTGTTTATATATACTGCCATTTTCAAAGCACCTCCGTTTTATGACGAGCCACATGGCAATTTATATTAACAGCACACGGCAATCCTGCAATATGTGTAGGCATTGTTTCAACATTAACCGCCAAAGCCGTTGTACGTCCTCCAAAACCCTGGGGGCCTATTCCCAATGCGTTTATGCTGTTAAGCAGTTCTTTTTCAAGTTCTGCATAATAGGGCTTTTCACTGTGCTCACCCAAGGGGCGCAAAAGTGCTTTCTTTGCCATAAGAGCAGCCTTGTCAAATGTACCTCCGATGCCTACACCGACCACGATGGGCGGACAGGGATTGGGACCTGCTTCTTCAACTGCATTAATTATGAATCGTTTAACGCCCTCGATTCCATCAGACGGTTTAAGCATGGCTATACGGCTCATGTTCTCACTGCCGAAGCCCTTGGGTGCAACCGTTATTGTAAGTTTGTCGCCTTTGACTATATCGCAGTAGAGCATTGCGGGAGTATTGTCGCCTGTGTTTACTCTGTCTATCGGGTCTTTCACAACACTCTTTCTCAAATATCCGTCCGTATAGCCCCGACGCACACCTTCATTGACCGCTTCCGTAAGGTCGCCGTTTATATGCACATCTTGGCCTATCTCAAGGAAAACGCATGCCACGCCTGTATCCTGGCATATGGGTGCATCATTTTTATCTGCAATCTCATAATTCTGTATTATTTTGTCGAGAACATCACACGCAGTTTCCCATGTCTCGTCAGCTCTGCCCTGCTTCAAGCAATTCTTTACATCACTCGGCAAATGACAGTTGGCTTCAATGCAAAGCCTGCTTACCGCCGCTGTGATATCTGCGGCATTTATTTCTCTCATTTTGCAAGTTCCTCCTGCTTTATGAAAAATTCATATCAAATCAATACACCGGATACCCAAGTGCAAGCATTATTGCATACCACAGCATAAATAAAATGCATATTATTGTCACGATTATATCAATTATTTTGTTTTTTGTCAGCAATCCGAGCGCAAATGCAAGCGGAAATGCAACACTGAGATATCTCGGAGCACTCAACAGCCATTGTACTCCTATAACTATAAAGAAGTAAACAAGGAAATATATTGTATATGAGGGACGCTGTTTTTTTATGGTCGCAAGCATTATCGCAAGCGAGCCAAATATACAGACTACATTCGGTATTGAAAGTCCCATCACAAGATTCATTCTGCCTTGTTCAAAATAACTTTGCAGATATGAAACAAGATATGAAGCCGTGTTGAATATCCAGCCAAAGCTCTGACTCCAGTTGGATTTCTGTATTTCCATGAAATAGAACGGGTCGCCCCACACCGTATAGTTGATAACAAGATATGCGACTATGCCGACAGGAACTATCAGCATCGAGAATCCGCGCTGCCAAAACTTTTTCCAAAAGAGTTGTTTGTCGCCCTCACGCCATATGCGGCACTGCTCGGCAACAAATTCTATAAATATGGGCACAAGGAGCAAAACTCCGGGTGAACGAGTAAATGAAGCAAAAGCACCCACTATGCAAGCCAAAATAAAATTCTTTTTTCTTACAAACAATACGCAAAGCACGCACAGCATCAAGAAAAGGCTTTCAGACATATGCGTACCGAAAAAACAAGCCGCAGGAAGCAGGAAGAGATATTTTGTTACCCTCAGTGCGTCCTTTTTAGGCATATCGACCAGTGCAAGCTGATACATAAATACGCCGGCAAAGCCTGCACACACATTAGATACTATTATTGCTGAAGCAAAAGTATCTCCGACAACGAACGAAACGAGTTTTACAAGCAAAGGATACATCGGGAAAAAGACGATATGCTTATATCTGTCGAGCGTTATATCGTTGGTATACCAATTTTCAGCAATGCCTATATAGCTGTTTGAGTCGGTGGAATGCTGCCATGTTTTCCGTAATGTTTCAAACAAACCGCCCGTATATCCGTTCTCATGGAGACAGACAAAATAGGCAATAACATATATCAGAAAACGAGTAATGACCACCAGCGCAAACACGGTTATATACGGATGGTTGTCAAAAAAGTTTTTGCTTCGTATTTTTTTGTCATTAACAACGAGGTCATTATAGTCTGTACCTGAGAACATATCGGCAACAGGTCGTACTGCAAATACAGCACACAGACCGAAAAGTGCCGCACACGCAAATGCCGACAATCTCGAAAAAGCATCCGTTGCCGGATTTCCTGTGCAAAGCCAATAAACATAGCAGCCGCATACCGCTATGGCCAAAATTATTGATATAGTCATTACGACAACATTCTTGACGCTGCGCTTCTCTTTTTTTGCAATGCTCGGTGCAATGTCTATCTCGTCGATACCGCAGTCATTCTCATCAGGAATGAATTCGTCAATGTTTATTTCATTGTCGCGATTTTTGCTCATCCTCTTATCTGCCCCTCTCCGTATATCAAATACTTCATGGAGGTAAGTTCATTCAAGCCAATCGGGCCTCTTGCATGGAGTTTCTGTGTTGATATGCCTATCTCAGCGCCGAGACCGAACTCGCCGCCGTCCGTAAAGCGAGTGGAAGCATTAACATATACAGCTGCTGCATCTACATTGTTCAGGAAGTATTCCGCTGTAGTTTTATTGCCGGTAACTATGCACTCGCTGTGCATAGTGCCGTGGCGATATATATACTCGATAGCCTCATCGATATCTTCAACCACACGAGCAGCGATTATATAGTCGTTATATTCCTTGCCCCAATCATCTTCGCAAGCTTTCTTGGCCTCTTTGACGAGAGTGCAAACCTTTTCATCGCCCCTGATTTCAACATTGGCGGCAATGAGCTTTTCAGCTATCTTGGGAAGTGCTTCATCCGCAATATCTTTATGTATGAGCATACACTCGCAGGCATTGCACACCGAAGGACGCTGTGCTTTTGCGTTGAGAATTATTTCTGCTGCCATGTCTGTATCTGCACACTTATCAACATATGTGTGACAAGTACCTGCGCCTGTTTCTATTACAGGAACGGTAGCATTCTTTACAACGCTTTCAATAAGGCCTTTACCGCCTCTGGGAATGAGCACATCAACATAGCCGTTGAGGCACATGAGCCCTCTTGCGCTGTCCCTTGTCGTGTCTTCCACCAAACCGATGCAGTCCTCGGGAAGCGATGCCTCTGCCAATGCCCTGCGCATCGACGCAACTATTGCTTTATTTGAATTTATAGCTTCTTTGCCGCCACGAAGAATGACCGCATTTCCGCTCTTTATACAAAGCGCCGCCGAATCGGCCGTAACATTGGGACGAGCCTCAAAAATCACCGCAATAACACCCACCGGAACAGATACTTTTTTGATTTTAAGTCCGTTATCGAGCTGTTTTTCTGACAAGACTCTGCCCAAAGGGTCGGGAAGTTTTATAACATCGAGAACGCTTTTTGCAATGCCGTGTATGCGTTTCTCATCGAGTTTTAGCCTGTCAAGCAAAGCCTCACTCAAGCCGTTTTCACGACCGTATTTTAAGTCAAGCGAATTAGCTTTTACTATTTCATCGCAATCTTCAACAAGCACATTTGCGATGGCTTTAAGTGCATCGTTCCTCTGCTGTGTCGTTGTCGTTGCAAGTATTCGTTCTGCCGCTTTTGCAGATTCGCCGAGTTCAATAATCGTTTTCATTTTATTCCCGCCTTAAGCCTTAAATATAGTTCCTATATTGCTTCCGTCTATCGCCGCATATATGTTGTTGGGATCATCACCGTTCATTATGATGGTGTCAATACCGGCTTGAGCCGCAATTTTTGCGGCATGAATTTTTGTGAGCATTCCGCCCGTACCAAGTCCCGACACCGAGCCACCTGCAAGTTCTTCTATTTCAGGGGTAATCTTTTCTACCACGGGAATGAGCTTTGCGTCTTTGTGCACACTCGGGTCTTTATCAAAAAGCCCGTCCGTATCCGTCAGTATAACAAGCGTGTCCGCTTTTATAAGAGCGGCAACTATCGCCGACAGGCTGTCATTATCACCATACACTATTTCATCGACAGCTACACTGTCATTTTCATTTATTATGGGAATAGCACCGTATTCAAAGAGTTTGTTGAATGTATTTATGAGATTTGTGCGGCGTTCGTCATCATCGACATCGCTTTTTGTTATCAAAAGCTGACCCACGATATGACCGAACTCATTGAACTCTCTGTCATACATGAACATGAGTTCACACTGACCGACTGCCGCCGCCGCCTGTCTGCCCTAGGTATCTTTCGGTCGGCTTGAAAGGCCCATTTTTCCCACGCCGATACCGATAGCACCGGATGAAACGAGCGCCACCTCATGGCCTGCGTTCATAAGATCTGCCAAAACCATTACGAGCTGCTTCATGCGGCGTATATTGGTTTTGCCTGTTTTATATGCAAGAGTGGAAGTGCCCACTTTTACTACTATGCGTTTCTTAGAAGTTTCCATATTTTTCTGCCTTTATATAACTTATGGATATTATAGCATCACAGATACTTATTTTCAACGCAAAAAAGCCGCACAAGCGGCCTGCTCGGTAATATTATTCTTTTGTGTTGAGCGCACGATATAAAAGCGACGCATATATCAAACACATAGAGCCGCTAAATTTTAGCGGCTCATCTTCGTGCGAAAAAGCTCCTTATTTGTCTTGGGGGGGCTGCGTTGTGCTGTTCATAGCGCCGGAGCCTGAAGCAGGGCTTGCACTTGCATTGCCGCCGCTTGTGCCGTTGCCGCCGCCTGTGCTGTTGCCGCCGCCTGTACTGCCGTTCGTTCCTGTGTTCGCTCCGGGTGTTCCGGTCATTTCGGCGGTTGTCGGGATAACCTTTCCGTCAGCTGTTACATAAAGCTCTTTCGAGTTTTCTGCGCCTGTTTTGGAAAGAATCACATGATATGTCTGCTTACCTACATAAGTTGCATAACTTATGCCGCTTATGAGCATATCCTCGGCTTCTTTTCTTACAGCATCGAGTACTGTCTGCGGCACATCACCCTCATTGAGCTTCTTGCCCTCGGTAAAGTCCTCTATCATGCTTTCGCCCTCACTTATTATACCTTCTGTGGTATCGGGTGAATTTCCCGTGTGAGGTGATGCTGATGCCGACGGTCCATTATTGCGCATATTGTCCATATCACAACCGACAGCAAACAACGGTACTGTCATGAGTACTGCGAACAGCAGTATGATTGACAAATTCTTTTTCATTTCAATATGCCTCCTTAATCTGTTCTCTGCTATTGTTCCACCGTAAAAAGATATTATTCGTTTTTTTGAAATTCCAAAGTTTTGTGAATTTTAATTCGTAATTGTGCGAAGAATGTAAATAAGCGTTAATCCTATTGCTAAAGCGGAAAGTTTGCTGTAAAATCAAAAGCAACAGGAAATTATTGGAAAGGACTGAATTGAAAATGGAAATGGAAAGAGATTTCGTAACATTCACCGATGATGACGGTAATGAATTCGAGCTTGATGTTATCGACTATTTTGATTTTGAAGGCGATGAATATGCAGTATTGATGGACTTGTCAGCTCTCCCCGAAGAGTGCGAGTGCGAAGATGAGGACTGTGAATGTATGCCTGAGCAGGATGTTTATATTATGAAAGTCGTCATAAACGGCGAAATGGAAGAATTCGTTCCCGCAGACGAAGACAAGATGGATCAGCTTGCAGCAATCGTTGAAGAGCGTTTGAGCGAAGGCTGCTGCTGCGACGACGAATGTGATGACGACTGCGATTGCGGCTGCCACGACCACGAATAATCAACACGCCATAAATGAGCCGCTCATAAAAAGCGCGGCTCATTTTTTATTTTGTATGGGAGCATTTGCATGGATATTACACTTCAAATACGAATGATAGAGCTTATTTCACGCTTTTTGAAACAAGATAAAAGCGGTTTTCCTCTCTACGGCTATTCACTTCAAAAACCACCCTTCCCCATTGAAAAAGATGCTGATAAAAGCTCACATTTCAAGAGGGTCACGCCCGAATCACAAGGGCTTTCTTCGCTTGCCGTAAAGAAACTGATATCCGAAATCGAAAAAAACAACCGATGTTTCTCCGTTCACGGCATAATGCTTCTGCGTCACGGCAATGTAATAGCCGAAAGCTACTGGGCGCCATATAAAGCCCATGTCCCTCATATGCTCTACTCCATGAGTAAGAGTTTCACAAGCACGGCAATAGGTATGCTCGCAGACGAAGGTTTGCTTTCTCTCGATGAAAATCTGAACAACATATTCGAAGAATTTGCTCCAAAACAATCTCTGTTTTTTCCGTCTGCACCCATGGGTATAACGGTGCGTCAGCTCCTCACCATGAAAAGCGGTTCACGTTTCAACGAACTCGGCTCGGTACTTGACAGTGACTGGGTAAAGATGTTCATGGAATCTTCACTCAAATTTGAGCCCGGTGAAAAATTTGATTATAACTCACTCAACTCATATATGCTTGCAGCAATAATAAACAGAAAAACAGGGATGAGCGTAAGTGAATATCTAAGAACTCGTCTTTTTGAACCGCTCGGAATAGGAAGTTACGAGTGGGAAAAATGCCCAAAAGGTATAGAAAAAGGAGGCTGGGGTCTGTCTTTAACGCTTGAAGATGCCGCAAAGCTCGGTCAGCTTTACCTAAACGGCGGAAATTGGAACGGCAAGCAACTCATAAGCGAAAATTTCATAAAAGAAGCCACGCGTTCCCAAATTAAAACGCAAAACGAACAAGCAAGATACGGTTACGGCTATCATATTTGGACAGATGAACAGCATAGCTCATATCAATTTAACGGTGCTTTTGGCCAATATGTCATAGTCATTCCCGAATTTGATGCCGTTGCTGCCATTTTCAGCGGAAATGAAAGCCTTTTCTCCGAAAGCCAACTTCTTTCACTATTTCACGACTGTTTTGCGCTTTCATCCCCATTGCCGCTTGAAGAAGATGCCCTTGCATATAAAGAACTGCTTGACTTTTCTGCTTCCCTGCGTGTGCTTGACTCATTCTGCACAGACAGCAATGCCCTCATTCGTTCATATGAATGTGAATGCGGTACTTCTGCCGATGCTTTCGACAAACTTGCAAACGCATTGTGCGATAAAGAGTACATTTTGACACGCAACACGGCAAGTGTTTTTCCTCAAACCATACAGGTCGTACATAACAACTATACAGACGGCATTGACATGATTTCTTTTCAAAAAGATTCCGACGATTTACTCGTATCATTCTACGAGCATACTGAGCGCAACACATTGAAAATCAATCGTGACGGAAGTTTCTCTTTCTCCCGCCCTGCGCTGAAAGGCGAAAGACAAATTGCAGGCACAAGAGGCGTTTGGACCAACGACGGCAAGACGCTTTTTATACTCTGCTCATTCACTGAAACTCCCGATACCCGAATAATAAAGCTCTCACTCAAAGACGGAGGTATACTCTCCACCGTGTTCGACGAACTGCCCTCTATCGACGGAGCGGCAGCAATGGCTTTCAAACTCGTAGGTTTGTCGGAAAGAGCGTTTTTTCGCAGACTTATGAAGAATCTTAACTCAGAAAACGGCTCGGCCAATATTCGCAGTTTTCTGATGCCGTCGCCGTCAGGAACAGAAATAACTCACAACGAAGAAGAATGAACAAAAAGAATACAGAACACACAAAAAGTCGGCACGAAGATTCGCGCCGACTTTATTCGTTTTTGCAATTTTGCAATTATAAAATGTTAACTCCTGCTTCCTTGCATACAGTAAGCGTATGTTCATCCCAGACAGAAGACTGTACCTCGCCGATATGTGCCTTGCCCAAAAGGAGCATACACAAACGAGACTGACCTATACCGCCGCCTATGCTGAGCGGCAGTTCGCCGTTTAAGAGCATTTTATGGAAAGGCATTTCGCGTCTGTTTTCACAGCCTGATTTTTTAAGCTGATTTTCAAGTGCTTCCTCATCTACTCTTATGCCCATGGAAGATATTTCAAAAGGACAGTCGAGTACAGTATTATGAAACAGTATATCACCATTAAGTGTCCAATCATCATAATCGGGAGCGCGACCGTCATGGCGCTCACCGTTTGAGAGCTTATCGCCTATTTGCATGAGGAATACCGTTTTGTACTCTCTTACAATGGCGGCTTCACGTTCTTTGGGCGTTTTATCGGGATAACGGTCAAGCAATTCCTGAGTGGTTATGAAATGTACATCGGGATTCAATTCGACATTTATATCCGGATAACGCACTTTGAGCATTTCAAGCGTCGAACAAATACAGCCCACAATAGCCCTTACAGTCGATTTAAGTGTTTCTTCATTGCGAGTTTCCTTTGTGATGACCTTTTCCCAGTCCCACTGATCGACATATACCGAATGAAGATTGTCGAGTTCTTCATCACGGCGTATTGCGTTCATATCGGTATACAGACCCTTGCCGGGATAGAAATCATAGTTATGCAACGCCATGCGTTTCCACTTTGCAAGCGAATGAACGACCTGCGCATTTACGCCTGCGGCCGGAATATCAAATGATACAGCCCTTTCAAAGCCGTTAAGGTCATCGTTCAAACCTGACTCGGGAACAACAAAAAGAGGTGCGCTCACACGCTTGAGCCTCAGTGCTCTTGAAAGTGAATCCTGAAATGTACGCTTTATGAAACTTATCGCATCCTGCGTCTCATAAAGTGTCATAGTTGATTTATAACCCTCGGGAATTACAGTCTTTGTCATTTATTTGGCCCCTTTCTCAGTACCGATATTTATCAGTGCTTGCACTGGCTCGGCCAAACTATGTCAGCCGTCTTTACCTGCATTTTAATAAGCGGCTTACCGCTCTCGTCATTTTTTTCTCCGTTTGAAGCGAAACCGAAAGGAACAAGCAGTTTTTGTTCTTCTTCATCTGCCCACATATATATTTTAGTATTCTGCATCTGCTGCGTTTTGAAAAGAAGCATACGCAAAACAAGTTCATTATATATGGTCCCTGCATATTTCGGCATAAGCGTTATTCTTGAAATACACACATCGCCTGTCTGCATATCGGGACAAATGGTACCGACCGCTATCATCGAACCGTCATCTTTTTCCGTAACAAAAAGCTGTACAGCATATTCATCCGACGGAAGCACCCGTATATTCACTTTTTCCAATGTACAGACAGCTTCACTGCCCATATACCATTTTGCTTCAAACATAATTTTTCTACCGCCGTATTTCGGTTTTATATAATCTATCCGGACTAATCTAATATATAGTAAACTGATTTTTCGTTTATGTAAAGATTTGAATTCGTCACCTTTTTATCATGTGCTGTTAACTTTCGTTATAAGCAGATGTTTTTACCGGGAACTCAACACGTATTTCCGTTCCGCACTCTATGCCGTCCTTTATCGTTATCACAGCATCATGACAAAGTGCAGCGTGCTTTACTATTGCAAGACCAAGACCCGTACCGCCTGTTTTTCTCGAATGGCTCTTGTCCACACGGAAAAAACGTTCAAATATGCGTTCACGGTGTTCTTCAGGTATTCCGATGCCTGTATCAACAACTCTGAGTACCGCTTTGTCAAGGTCTCTGCGTACACTAACTGTAACGAAACCGCCTTTTTTGTTATAGCGTATAGCATTGTCGCAGAGATTGTAAACTATCTCATAAAGCTGGGATTTATCGCCTCGCATCGTACAATGTTCACCAACAAAACGAACCGTTATATCCATGCGCTTGGCATTTATCTCAAGACTCGACACTGCCTCCTGCGCTATTTCACACAAATCAAGCAGTTCAAACTGTTCCTCGCTTACCGTTTCTGCTATTTCATCAATCTCCGTAAGTTTAATGATATCGCCTATGAGTGTTATCATGCGGCCTGACTCGTCGTGTATATTCTTTGCAAACTGCTTTATATCCTCATCACGAGCCATGCCGTTTTCTATCATTTCAGCATAACCCGATATTGAAGTAAGCGGAGTCTTAAGTTCGTGTGATATATTTGCCGTAAACTCACGCCTTGTGCGTTCATTTTCACGGCGCTTTATATACTGTTCCCTCGCCGCATTTGCCACGCTTTCAAGTTCGTTCGGCACATTTGCATATGGGTCATTTTCAAGAGTTTCGAGTTTTGCTGTAAGCCATTTTATTATATGTCGTGACATAAGCACAGACGCTGTCACAGCCATGGCAAGTATTATGGCTATAACTATCAAAACCGGCACAATCGATTTTTTTAGCATCATAGCGGCAGGATTTATGTCTGTCGCCAGTCTGAGTATACGCCCGTCATCAAGTTTTTTCGCACAATAATATGTCTGCAGTCCCGTTATGTCGGATATGCGTTCTGCCATACTCAATTGTTCGGTTTGAGCAGATTGTATTTCAGGATATTCACTAAAATCACAGCCCAATTCATGTTGCAGCAGTTCGTCACTTTCATACAGAACAATACCTTCGCCGCTTAACAGTGTAGCTCTGACCTCGGTATTTTTGAACATATCAAGAACACCCACATCGCCCCTATTTTCAAGCAGTGTCACCGATATATCAGTTTCACGCTTTAGTCCGTCTACAGCACCGTTTATAATAGACGAACTGAAAATATGGAGCATGAGACAGAATGTGAGTATCAATGTCAGCACGCCCACTGTTATAAATTGGAGATTAAGTTTCTTTTTCATGTTTACGCCTTGTTTTTCAAGCGATAACCGACATTCCTGACGGTTTCTATGTATATGCCGCCATTTCCGAGCTTTTTCCTCAGCGACTGCACGTGAACATCTATCGTTCTTGTTTCTCCTTTATAGTCAGTTCCCCAAACATTTTCCATGAGTTTCTCTCTTGAAAGCACGATTCCTCTGTTTATAAAGAGATATTTCAAAAGCTCATATTCTTTGAATGTGAGTTCGCAATATTGAGAATTTACGGTAACAGTTCGTGTTTTGTCATCCAAAACAAGCTCTCCCACAGAAAAAACATCGCCGCTTTCGTTTTTTTCGTCCTTGACGCCCGCCCGTCTTAGCACCGCCTTAACTCTTGATATGAACTCCATTATACCAAAAGGCTTATGTATATAATCATCCGCCCCCATATCAAGTCCGCTGACTGCATCTATCTCCGAGGTGCGAGCAGTGACCATTATCACCGGAATACCCTTAAGTCTTTGAGATGCTTTCATATGAGAAAGAATATCCATTCCGTCCATACCGGGAAGCATTATGTCAAGCACTGCCAATGTGGGCAGTTGTTTATCACACGCAGTAAAAAACTCATCGCTGTTTGAAAAGCCCGCCGTTTCAAAACCGCTGCTTTTGAGCGCATATTCTTCCATGCGCAGTATGCTTTCATCATCTTCAACAATATATACGAGCATATTTACCTCTTCGTATCAGATTTTGCAGATATTATAACTGTTATGTCTTTTTATCTCTTATACACTTTATAATCATAACAAAGCCTTGTCAATGATGTTAATTTAGAGATATAATCACATTATGTTTATTATAGTAGGTTTGGGAAACCCTGGTCGTGAGTATGCATCCACAAGGCATAATGTAGGCTTCATGACGCTTGACATACTTGCACAGAGATGGGATATAGATATTCGCAAAAAGCACTGCCGTTCCCTTTTGGGTGACGGCCGTGTTGTCGGTGAGCGCATAATTTTAGCCGCTCCAACAACATTTATGAACAATTCGGGCGAAGCGGTCCGTGATCTTATGAATTTTTACAAGTGTGAACATGACAAGCTCATACTCATTTATGATGATGCTGATATAGATGCAGGTACCATACGCATACGCAGCGGCGGCAGTTCGGGAACACACAACGGCATGAGAAGTGTCATATACCAACTTGGTTTTGACGATTTTCCCCGTGTTCGTATCGGCATAGGCAAACCACAGGCAGGGCGAGACATGATGTATCATGTTTTGGCATCTCCCACCGGCGAAGAAAAAGACAAACTCACTCAAGCGCTTTCAAACGCCGCCGACGCCGTAGAAATGATAGTAAACGGCAAACTCAGCGAAGCTTAGGCAAAATTCAATGTCAAGCATGCTAAAATCAAATCCGATAATTGATATATTGGGAAAATATCCCGAATATGAAAAGCTCCGCACCTCGCTTTATGAAGGTTCGGGGCCGTTTTCCGTGTTCGGGCTGGGCGAAGCACACAGAGCCCATATAATAGCTTCACTTTTTGAACAATCAAAAAAAACAATACTTGTCGTAACAGGTTCCGAAACCGCATCTGCCAAACTTCAAGAATCACTCGCCTCTTTCTTCGATGATGACTGTTGTCTTGTTTTTCCTGCAAGTGAGCTGTTGACACTCGCCAAAAGCTATGCACATTCTTCAACCATAGAAGCTCGACGTGCAAAAGTTTTGTCATGCCTCTATGCTCAAAAGCCCATCATCGTAATTGCTTCAGCCGAAGCAATGATACAAACCGTAATCTCTCCCGAAGAATTTGCCTGCAACACTCTAACGCTTGCAGTCGGCGACACTATACCGCCGTTAGAGCTCATGGAGAAACTGACAAAAGCCGGCTATGAAATGAGCGAAGTATGCGAGAGCTGCGGTCAGGCAGCACGCAGAGGCGGCTATATAGATGTTTTTCCCATAACAGCAGAAAACCCTGTCAGAATAGAGTTTTTTGATGATGAAATAGATACGCTCAGAGAATATGATGCCATCACACAACGTTCAACGGAAAATATTGACAGCATATCAATATCTCCCATGCTGGGCACAGCAAACTCAAATTCAATTCTCAGGAACTATTTTCAAGACGATACTTATATTATCATTGATGAACCTGCTCGCATCGAAGAAAGCGCCAAGGCAGCATATTCCATGTTCCTTGAAGCCGTTTCGGCACGTCTTGAGGCAAATTCTGCTGAGCCGCTTGATGAAAAGCTCGTAACATCACCGCTTTCAATGATAACCTCCCTCGATACAAAGCGAACGGTAATGTTCTTTGCGCTTACTCGTACATATTCACTTATATCGTCCAAAGGCATTTTCCGTTTTGAAACAAGGCCGGCAGTTCAGTATAAAAGTAATTTTGAAGCACTTGCCGCAGATCTTGAAAGTTGGCGCAGAAACGGTTATTCCGTAATAATATACGCAGGAAGTTACGCAGGGCATTTACAGGATGCACTCGCCGACATGGACATTTTCCTGCCCATCAGAGAAAAGATGGACAGAGACATCGTAAGCGGCGAGCATATAATACTCTCCTCATCACTTCGCAGTGGATTTGAATATCCCGAAATAAAGCTGATAATACTGACCGAATCCGAAATTTTCGGTACAGTTCGCAAAATATCGCACAGCAAGGCTAAAAAGCGTCCTCAGCTCGTGTTTTCCGAGCTTGAAGTCGGTGATTTTGTGGTGCATGAACTTCACGGCATCGGCCGTTTTGAAGGTGTAACCACACTTGAAGTCGGCGGCATATCCAAGGACTATTTGAATATCGTTTATTCAGGTGGGGATAAGCTCTATATCCCCACGGACCAGCTCGACCGTGTTCAGAGATATATAGGCGGCAACCAAGATGCGCTCAAGCTGTCAAAACTCGGAAGCGGAGAATGGCAAAAAACCGTATCACGCACAAGAGAAAGTGTCAAAAAACTTGCATTCGACCTCGTTGAGCTTTACGGCGAACGCAGTCGTCAAAAAGGATTTGCGTTTTCAAAGGATACGCAATGGCAAGCTCGTCTTGAAGCATCATTCCCATACGAAGAGACACCCGACCAGCTCACCTGCATCGAAGAAATAAAGCAAGACATGGAAAGCACTCGCCCCATGGACAGACTTCTTTGCGGCGATGTGGGATACGGCAAGACCGAAGTGGCTCTGCGTGCCGCATTCAAGGCAGTTATGGATTCAAAACAGGTAGCATTCCTTGTTCCTACCACCATTTTGGCACAACAGCATTACAACACGCTCAAGTCACGCTTTTCCACTTTTCCTGTCGAGATAGCACTGCTTTCACGCTTTACCTCTCCCGCCGAAGAGAAAAAGATATTGAGCGATTTGAAAAAAGGCATGATAGATGTCCTTATAGGCACTCACCGCCTGCTTTCAAAAGATGTGCAGTTCTCAGACCTGGGACTTCTCATAATAGACGAAGAACAGCGTTTCGGCGTCGGGCACAAGGAACAGATAAAAGAAATAAAAAAGAATGTCGATGTGCTCACGCTTTCCGCAACACCCATACCACGCACGCTCCATATGTCGATGACGGGCATCCGTGATATGTCGGTCATTGAAACACCACCCGAACAACGCCACCCTGTTCAAACATATGTAATGGAATACAGCGACGCTATAGTGCGTGAAGCAATATTGAAAGAAATAGGGCGCGGCGGTCAGGTCTATTTTGTTTACAACACAGTCAGAACGATGACCGCTTTCACTCAGCATCTGAGAAATCTTGTTCCCGAAGCAAGAATAGCATGGGCACACGGTCAAATGAGCGAAAAAGCACTCGAAAATACAATGCTTGATTTTATGAACGGCGAAAGCGATGTGCTTGTTTGCAGTACCATAATCGAAAACGGTCTTGATATTTCAAATGTCAATACGATAATCGTATATGACGCCGACCGTTTCGGTCTTTCACAGCTCTATCAGCTTCGCGGTCGTGTCGGTCGTTCTGCTCGGCTCGGTTATGCTTATCTCATGTTCCGTCGGGATAAAGTACTCACCGAAGTAGCCGAAAAGAGACTTTTGGCAATAAGCGAATTTACCGAGTTCGGCTCGGGATTCAAAATAGCAATGCGTGACCTTGAAATACGAGGCGCAGGAAATCTGCTTGGCGCAGAACAATCGGGGCACATGGCGGCAGTAGGCTATGATTTGTACTGTAAGATAGTTGACAGTGCCGTTAAGGAAGCAAGCGGCAAGGAAGCGGAAAAAGAGATTGACACGACCGTGGAGATCCCCATCACCGCAAATATTCCGCACAGCTACATACCCCGGGAATCAGAACGATTGTCAATGTATAAGCGCATAGCCATGATAGGCGGAAAAGACGACCTTTACGATGTGCAGGACGAACTTTTGGATCGCTACGGCGATATTCCCTCATCCGTCGGAAGTTTGCTCACAATAGCATTGATAAAGGCATACTCAAGCAAGGCACATATTACTTGCGTAACTGTAAAAGACGAAGAAGTTAAGCTGACAATGGACTCAAAAGCCCCGCTTGACATAACAAAACTGCTTGACCTTGTTGCCAAAACCGACGGTGCCAAGCTCATACAGGGCGAATGTCCGTCACTCCTTATAAAGCAGAGACGCAAGACAGTTGCCATGTTTTGTTCATGGCTGCCACAGTTTGTTTACACGCTTTGTGATTGCATTGATGAATCATCATGATATAATGTAAAGAAGTTATTTTGGATAAAAATATAAGAAACGGAGAAAAACATGAAAAAGTTAACTTCCATCTTGCTCGTATTAGCAATGTCGATAATGTGCATCTGTACATTTGCAGGCTGTGATGTTTCAGAAAACAACAGTAATGAAGACGACACCGTTATAGCCAAAGTCGGCGATACCGAAATCTATCTTCACGAGTTCCGTGCAACATATGATATGTATGTTGAATATTATGCAAACTACGGTTATGACATCACAACCGACGAAGCCTCTCTTGCCGAATTCAAGCAGAATCTGCTTGAGCGCATAATTGCAGAAAAAGCAGTCCTTATAAAAGTTTCCGAAGAAGGCATCGACAAGCTCAGCGAAGAACAGCAAGCAGAGCTTGATGAGGCTATCGAAGCGGAATACACTTCAATCGAAGAATATTATAGGCCTCTCGCCGAAGAGCAGGCAGAATCGTCCGCTCCCGAAGATATTCAAGCAAAGTATGAAGAGCTTGTTGCAGCCGAATCCAAGAACTATACAGGCACCGAGATGACTTACGAAGAATATCTTGAATATGTTGAAGAATCAATCACAAACAATTATCTCATCACTCTTTATAAAGACGAATTGGTATATAAAGATATTACGGTTTCTGATGATGAGATCACGGCAAAATACGATGAGCTTATTGCTTCCGACACAGAAGCATACACCGAAGCTCCCGAAGCCTACAAAAACGACCAGGAATCCGCAGAACTTCTTGAAGAGATGCCCACAGCATATACTCCCGAGGGTTACAGCCGTATTTTGAGCATTCTCATAGTTCCCAAAGGTGAAACAAGCGACACCTACACCAATAATGAAGACAAAATGGAAAAGCTTCAGGCAGAATATGGCGAGTTGGCATTTGAAGATGCAATTTCAGGAAGCAAAACAAATCAGGCAAGACTTGCTGAGATCATCAAAGAATACAATGAGCTCAAAACAGCAAACGACACTGAATATACAACAGCAAACGAAAGCTACCGTCAGAAGATAGACGAAGCATATGCAGCTTTGGAAAGCGGCAAATCATTTGTTGAAGTAATGAAAGAATACACAGAAGACCCCGACTTTGATGAAGACAGTATTTTCAATGATATAGGTATTCTTATATCCACAAAATATTCTTCCTCAAGCGACCTTTCCGACGAAGTTAAGGCTGAATTTGCAAAGCTCAAGAAAGGTGAATATTCACGCGTATTTGAAGATGAAGATGGCTATCACATCATCTACTATCTCGCAGATGAGCCCTCAGGCGTCCGTGATATTTCACAGCTTAAGACATTCATCGAAGATGAGCTGCTTGCCGAAGAACAGACCAATGAATGGGATGCCCTGGTCAAAGAGTGGGTTGCAGATACATCGTTCGTAACAATCGAGCAGGAAGTTCTCGATTCAGTAAAGTAATATGAGACTTGATAAGTATTTGAAAGTATCACGCATAATCAAGCGGCGTACTGTTGCAAACGAAGTTTGCAGTCTCGGTCGTGTCAGCATAAACGGAAAAGAAGCCAAGCCTTCAAGCGAAGTCCGCGAAGGTGATGTGCTTTCGGTACTCATGGGAGGCCGATATACAAACGTTAAAGTGCTGTCTGTCCGTGAAACTGCATCAAAAAACGATGCCGCCTCCATGTATGAATTATTGGGAGAAAATAATTTATGATCAAAACAGCTTTCATATTGCTTGCAGCAGGCAGCAGCACGCGTATGGGAACTAACAAGCTCGCACTCCGCATTGGTGGTGCTACTCCGATAGAACGCTGCTTCGGTGCAATAAGCCGAAGCAGCTTTGCTGTTTCTTCCGTATGCGTCACAGTATCTGAGCTCACAAAAAATGATGTTGACATTCTTTGCAAGACCGCTCCCTTTTCCTGTCCCGTTTACAATGTAACAGGCGGCAGTACAAGGGGCGAGTCGGTATATAATGCACTTTTGTCGCTTGATAAAGATACCGATATCGTTGTAATACACGATGCCGCGCGCTGTCTTATAAGCAGTGAGATAATAGATAAGAGCATACAAAGTGCAATAGATAACGGAAGCGGAATAGTCGGCACCATGGCTCATGACACCATACGCAAAACAAGCGGAGAACTGCTTGACAGAAACGAGCTTTTTATAACCCAAACGCCTCAGACATTCCGCTACAATGAAATACTTGAAGCATATCACAAAGATGCAGAAAACGGTTTTATTGAAACCGACGACTGTGCAGTATATGAAAAAGCGGGGCATAAAGCCACGCTTGTTATGGGAGATATCATGAATCAAAAACTTACCTGTGCCTCCGATGTTCCGTTTTTCCAAGCCGCCTGTTCAGGTTCACTTCGAATAGGCTTCGGTGAAGATACTCACAAACTGGGTACTAACAGGAAATTAATACTCGGCGGTGTTGAGATTCCGTTCGGGCTCGGGTTAATCGGACATTCCGATGCCGATGTGCTCATTCATGCAATCATAGATGCTCTTTTAGGTGCCGCTTGTCTTGGTGATATAGGCGTTCTTTTCCCCGATAATGATATGCAGTATAAAGACATTTCATCGATCATACTGCTTGAAAGAGTTCACGAATTGCTTTCTTCAAAAGGCATAACCACAAATAATATAGATGCTACAATAGTGGCACAATCGCCCAAACTTGCGCCGTTCATTGAGAATATACGCCGCAATATAGCCTTAGCACTCAAAACAGATATATCACTCATCAGCGTTAAAGCCACAACACCCGAACACACAGGCCCTGAAGGCCACCACGAGTGTATAACCGTTCGCTGTGTTGCCTCTTTAATGATGTAAGCTCAGTTCATTGCAATATCTGACTTGTTTTTGAGCTTTTCGTATGCAAGTGCGAAAAGCTTTTTATATTCTGTTTTTGTGCTGTTCTCCACAACCTCTTTTGCCGCCGATACCGCATCATTGAGTACACCTACATCCATTGCAAGGCTCGCAGCCGAAAACTCATCAAGACCATGCTGGCGTGCACCCAAAAACTCGCCCGGGCCACGACATTCAAGGTCATATTCCGCTATCTTAAAACCGTCATTTGTGCTCGCAAGAATATTCAGGCGCTCC
>JAFSFN010000082.1 GCA_017435185.1 Clostridia bacterium
AGCATCTGCCGCATCATCGGGTTTTGGAATGTCTTTAAGTGCCAAAAGCAGTTTTACCATTGCCTGCATTTGCTTCTTGTCTGCACGTCCGCTGCCCGTCACGGCGAGCTTTATCTGCATCGGCGTATATTCATAGAGAGGAAGCCCTGCCTGCTGTGCGGCGAGTATCGCTACGCCGCGGCCGGCACCTACCGAAAGAGCTGTAGTAACATTGCGAGCAAAAAACAATTCTTCAAAAGCGACCTGTTCGGGCTTATAAATTTCAATGAGTTGATTTACTCCCCGGTACAGTTTTTGAAGTCTTTGAGGAAACGGCTCTGTTGACGCTGTTTCGATAACACCGTAATCGACAGGCTTCACTTTATTGTTATTTACGCTTACAATGCCGTAACCGAGTATTGCATACCCGGGATCTATGCCCAATATAATCAATGCTACTTCTCCTCATTGCACATTTTACCACAATGACAATAATTGCACAAGACAAGCAGCTCACAGTTTTCTCTATATTTTCAGGCACTTTTTACATTTTAGCTGTCAGCATTCTCAAAATATTGGTTTATTTCATCAAAATTCGAAAAAGGTATACCCGACTGAAGTTCCGCCTTGAAATTTTCATCCAGCTCATCCATTTTTTGTTCTATATCCATGACATGATTTTCTTCCAAGGTATCGATGCTTCTTTTGTATACAGCAATTTTTCCGTTATCGGATCTGACCACATAGTGTCTTGGGCAATAGCCGTGTTCCGCCCTTGTTAAAACCACTCTTTTCGCATTGAATACCGATATTTCCCTGTTTTCATACTTTTCTCTCACTTCTTCCAAAGACATACCCACAATGCGGTCACTGCATTTTTCTTCCGCTTCATGGCCGCACGCGTCAAACCTGACCATCCAGGCAACCTGCGCATCAGGTCCTACCGATGCTATACCGATATTGTCCACCTTTGCGGCAAGTTCGGGAGAATAGCCGTCCCCCTCCTTTTTGTCCGTTACATTTGCGAAATTATTCCCTAAAACAGCGCCCGCCGCAGCACCCAACAACAAAGATATTGCAGCACACAGCATCAGTGTTGTTTTTGTACTGTTAAAATTGATCTTTTTCATTCAAGCAATCCTCCATTTATTTTTTTGGTTAGTATTGCCTGAACTGCAGCGCACTAAACAAAAAGCACCCGAACAATCACTCGGATGCTTTTATTGTTATTCAACTTAATTATTCAAAACGCTCAAACGAGAATTCCTCTTCAATAGTCTCAGAACCCATTTCGTTGAGGTCACCCACCGTAACGGTGATATCGAGCGTTTCGCCATTTCTCCACACTTCAAGCATGAGCTTATCGCCCACACTGCACGACTGCACAAGCTCGACAAAGCGTTCCTGGTCATGGAGTTTCTCGCCGTTGCAGCTCAAGATTATATCGCCTACGCGCACTCCTGCTTCATGACCCATGCCGTCTTTTGTTACGGTAACCACCAAAACGCCTTCGGGTATGGTGTAGTATTTAGACTGAACTTCATTTACAGTGGACACCGATACGCCGATTCCCGGGCGTTCTATCTTTCCCTGCAAAATGAGCTGGTCAACTATTTTCATTGCATTATGCATCGGTATTGCAAACCCAAGACCCTCTGCCGAAATGGCATTGCCGTATTCATCATAGCTTGCGGTAACCGTTTTTGCAGACGCAATGCCAATTACCTCGCCTTTCATGTTAAGGAGCGGGCCGCCGCTGCTACCGGGGTTTATAGCCGCATCCGTCTGTATGTATTCATTCGTTCTGCCTTCAATATTCACGGTCCTGATAGCCGCCGATATTATACCGAACGTGGTAGTGCCTGCCAATTCTCTGCCTGTCGGGTCACCTATTGCTATTACGAACTCGCCCACACGCACATTTTCGGAATCACCGATTTTAAGTGCGGTGCCCGTATATTTCGGGTCAACCTTTATCACTGCTACATCAGAACTTTTATCCATGCCGAGCACTTCAGCCTCTATCTCCTCATCACCTGAGAGAAGAACCGTTATCCTGTCAGCATCTTCAACTATGTGGGCGTTTGTGAGTATGTATCCGTTTGTTGAAATAACAAATCCTGTTCCGCTGCCCTGTTCAAGTTCTGATTCATATTCATCTGAATAACCGTAATTGAGAATACCCACAATGCCCGGAGCAAGCTGTTCAACTATTTCGGGAATGGGATTTACCTGATCGGTTATTACGGGTGCTTTGCCGTCAAACTCAACGCTGGGAGCAATATATGTCGTAGACGGAGTTGCCGATGCACTGCCTGACACATCAGGAGTTCCAATCTCAGTCGTAGGTTCTGCCGACGGCGAAGCTGTCACAACAGGCGGTAAAACTTCTTTAAGCGAAGTAAAAGACAGCCGCATGACAAACGCAAGCACAAAGCCGATTATAAACGCAATGAGACCCGTGACGATATAGCTAAGGGCACGGTCATTCTTTTTCTTGCTCTTACCGTAAAAGTTTTGGTTTTCTGCGTTTTGATAATAATTGTTTTCCATTTGCTTCACTCCTGCTTACTAAATCAAACCTCTGCGAGTTGGTGTGCTTCGTTTCAACGTGAACACAAAGCGTGTACCGCCCCCGCGCGGACTGTCTACTGCTATTGTTTGACCATGCTGGTCTATTATACGCTTTACTATCGAAAGGCCAAGACCCGTACCCGATGAACCTGTCGGAGTATGTGCCTTTTCGACTTTATAGAATCTGTCAAAAACATATTTTCTGTCTTCACGAGGTATGCCCTTGCCGAAGTCTCTCACGGAAACAGTCGTCTGTCTTCTGCCTGCACGAGATGAAAGCACGAGCTTCCCTCCGTCCGGAGAATATTTGATAGCATTATCAATGAGGTTTCTGAGCACCTGTGCTATCTGACCCGGATCAGCTTCAACATAGATATGTTCTTCATCAAAGTCAACATCGACATCTATTTGTTTTGTGTTTATTCTTGCTTCAAAAGTTATCAAAGTTCTGATTATGAGTTCGTTGATATCAAATGTTTCTATATTTATTTTTACCTGTCCCGATTCTATTCTTGCCAAGTCGAGCAAGTCGTTTACCATCGCAGTCATTCGATTGTTTTCGCCGATTACTATCTCAAGATATTTATCATATTCTTCAACGGGGATAGTTCCGTCCTGCATGGCTTCCAAAAAGCCGCGCATACTCGTGAGCGGAGACCGAAGCTCATGGGAAACATTTGCCACGAAACTTCTTCTGACCTGTTCAAGATTGTCAAGCTCATCAGCCATTGCATTAAAGCTCCTTGCAAGCTGACCCACTTCATCCGAGCCCGACGCCTTTACCCTCGCTGTAAACTGACCCTTTGTAAAGCGCTTGACCGTATTGTTCATATCCACTATGGGCTTTGTTATTCTGTTTGTAAGGTAGGATACTGCCAATACTGCCAACACTATCGCAATAAACGCCGACAAAAGCAGATCCAAATATATCTGCTTGAGCGACGCTCTCATAAAACTCGTATCAGCGTGTATGAACATAACGCCCAAAGTATTCCCCGCTTCATCAACTATCGGGGAAGCAACTGTGATGAACGGAACTGAAACGGCCTCTGAAAGCACTTTTTCTTTTATTCGAACAGCTTTGCCTGCACTTATAACCTCTCCAGTCGAAGAAGCAAGGTCGATATTTGTATAATCGCCCCATTTTTCAGCGTTTTCCGCATCGACAAAGTCCGACTTTTCATACAGCTCATTGCTGAAACGAAGCTGTATCAACGCATCATATTTGCGCGCAGTCATGAGCAGCTCATTTTCAGCAGTTTTTTTAGTGCTTTCATTTATGTATTCGCTGACTATTATTTTGTTTATTGCCTCTGCTTCTCTGAAAAGCTCGGCTTTTTTTTCATTAACATACCGGTTTTCAAACATTCCGCCCACAGCAACGCCCAAAAGAGCCAAAAGCGAAAGCGTCACTGCCAGATATGTAACCAGCATTCTTGAAAATAGATTTTTGAACATCTGCTTGAAAGCCTATTACTTTTTATTCAATTCAAATTTGTAGCCCACGCCCCAGACAGTTTTAAGTTCCCAATTATCGTTTACGCCAAGTTTTTCACGGATACGCTTAACATGAACATCTACTGTGCGCGAATCGCCGAAGAAATCGAAGCCCCAGACTTGTTCAAGAAGCTGTTCGCGAGTAAACACTTTGCCCTCTCTCGATGCAAGGAAGAAAAGGAGTTCTATTTCCTTGGGCGGCATCTCAAGCTGTTTGTCGCCAAGCAGTACAGAATAGTTTTCGAGCGAAACAGTAAGGCCCTCGTAAGAAATGATCTTTTCGCTCTCAGGCGAAGTCGTGCGACGCATGACTGCCTTTATTCTTGCAATAAGTTCCTTTGAATCGAAAGGCTTGACTATATAATCATCCGCACCCAAGTCAAGACCCTGAACTCTGTCAAGTGTATCGCCCTTTGCCGTGAGCATTATTACGGGAACGTCGGACTCCTTGCGCAGATTTGCAAGAACATCCCATCCGCCCATGCCGGGGAGCATGACATCAAGCACGACGAGTGCAGGCTGATACGCCTTGAATTCTTTTAATGCTGTATCGCCTCTTTCGCAGGTTCTTACATCGTAACCTGCCTTTTTAAGATACATCTCGATTATAGCCAGTATGTTCTTATCATCATCAATTACGAGTATTTTGCTGTTCTCCATTTTCTTTCTCCTGTCGTAGGTAATAATTAGTTAAATTCGCGTTTTATAGTATTCATTAACAATTCTACCATTAAATTGTGAACATGGTATGAATTTTATGCCGGAAATTACTTTTTCAGTGTAACTACCGTTACTCCTGCATCACCCTCTCCGTAATTTCCCATGCGGAAGCTCTTCACGAGCTTGTGGCCTTTCAAAAACTGCCAAACACCGTTTCTGAGTGCACCCGTTCCTTTTCCGTGTATAATATTGACCTCTGACAATCCATGCATAAACGCATCACTTAAGTATCCTTCAAGTACATGGCAGGCATCATCGACCAACATTCCCCTTATATCTATCTCAAAACTCACTCGTCCGCTCTTTGGAGCATCGGCATACGAAGACAGTTTTTCATGATTTTTTGTTTTCTCCTCCCTGCCTTTTGGCATCACCCGCACATCTTTGAGCTTAACGGTCATTTTGATTATTCCTGCCTGGACAACAAATTCTCCTTTTTGATTGGGAAGCGATACTACTGTTGCAGGCTTATCAACACTCATAACAAGCACCGTCTCTCCGACAGTTACCGTTTTCGGTATCTTCAAATTGTCGGTCCTGCTCTTTTTCTCGTTCTCATGGAGCGCGGCATCTTTTTTGCGCAATGAATCACGAGTTTCCTGTATTGCTCTTTCAAGCTGACGGCTGTCTGAGCTTCCCGTACTTCTGAGCTTTACAATA
>JAFSFN010000013.1 GCA_017435185.1 Clostridia bacterium
GTTCGTCCCTTGTCTATGTGGAACGAAACGGTTAATCATAACGGGAAGACTTTTAAGAGATTTGAATATATCGGTAAATGATAAAAAGCGGATGGCGTACTACCATCCGCTTTAATCTTTTATGACAGTGCATCTATTGCGTCTGCTATCATATGAACATTGAACATAAGGTCATCTATCGAAATAAATTCGTCGGGCATATGTATGCGGTTATCCACACCCTCACGCTCACAGCCGAACGCAACGGCATTTTTGAATGCTCTTGCATATGTGCCGCCGCCTATACTCTTGGGTTTGGGGTCTTTTTCTCCCGTATTCTTTGAGTAGACCTCCAACAATTTGCTGACGAGCTCGCTATTGGGGTCAACAAACAACGCAGGCTGTTCACTTGATGAAACGGCAGTAAAACCGCAAAGTTCGCTCGTAAGCAGATTCAGATTCTCATCACAGCTCTTTGTATGGGGACAACGCAAATCAAACGACAGCGCATTTATACCGTCCTTATCCCACTTCAAAACGGCAGGATTGAAAGTAAGTCTGCCTGAAGCGTCGGAATAATCAAGGCCCATGCTTTCACCGTGCATATCCATGCCCAGCTTGTCACAAAGCATTTTTATCGTTTCGCCGTCCTCACCGCCAAGTTCAAGACTGTTCAACAATTTAAGCATTGCCTGAACAGCATTTTTTCCGTTTTCGGGAAGCGATGCGTGTGCCGCCAGACCTGTAACAATTATCTCGCTTCCTTTATCAGTCGCCTTAATCTCAAACGGAAGCGGACACTTTGCTTTCTTCTCGACCTCGGATTTTTCAAGCGGCACAATTGCCGAAGCAGTACCGGGAACTACATTTATCACAGTTCCTGCCTGCACCTCTATTTTTGAATCAAACTTTTTTTCATATGTTGTGTGAAGTATGCCTTTTTCGGAGTTTACAACGGGATACTCGGCATCAGGCGAAAACGCAAGCGTTGGGATTTCGGCGTTTTCCTTATAGTGCTTCATACAGCCCCAGCCGCTTTCTTCATTGCATCCGAATATTATCCTAACTCTGCGTTTGAACTCTTTTTTTGACTTTAACACAGCCGCAAGCGCATACATTGCGGCAACTGCAGGACCTTTATCATCCATTGCGCCCCTGCCATACAAATTGCCGTCAATAACAGTTGCTTCAAAGGGAGATGTTTTCCAACCGTTGCCTGCCGAAACAACATCGAGATGGCACAATATTCCGAGCATTTCGTCGCCATTGCCTGTTTCCGCATAGCCGACATAACCCGAAAGGTCAACGCAATTTTCAATGCCCAGCTCGCTTGCTTTTTTCAGTGCATATTCAAGCGCCCTTTTATTTTCCGTGCCGAAAGGTGCACCTTCGCTCGGCTCTGCCATTACACTTTCCATAGAAATAAGTTCTTTTATGGTTTGTACTATCTCTTCTCTTTTTGAATCTATCCAAGCGTGCATAAAAACCCCTCTAAAATCTTAATAGCTTAACAAAATAATTATATATCTGCACGAGCCATATTGTCAAAAATTATGAAAAGTGTTAGCATGAATCGTGGAAATGCTTTATATCATAAACTATTGGCAGGTGTTTTTATGGAAACTTTATTTGAAATCATTAAGTCGATATTATTCGGAATTGTAGAGGGAATAACCGAATGGCTTCCTATAAGCAGTACAGGTCACATGATACTGCTTGAAGAGTTCCTCTCGCTGAAAGTCAGTCCCGAGTTTTGGGATGTTTTCCTTGTTGTAATACAGCTTGGTGCCATACTGGCAGTAGTCGTGCTGTTTTGGGGTAAATTGTGGCCATTCTCTTTGGAAAACGGCAAACTCACCTCAAGCAAAGAAACATGGACAATGTGGCTGAAAATACTCATCGCCTGTATTCCTGCCGCAATAGTCGGTCTTTTGTTCGACGATTTTCTTGAAGCGCATTTGATGAACTATATAGTAGTTGCCATAATGCTCATAATATTCGGCATACTGTTCATTATTGTTGAAAACGCAAACAAAAACAAACAGCACAAAATAAACTCACTTGCAGAAATCACATATACCACAGCACTTTTAATCGGTATATTCCAGCTCATTGCCGCCGTATTCCCCGGCACATCCAGAAGCGGCGCCACCATCCTCGGTGCACTTATGCTGGGCGTTTCACGCACCGTAGCCGCAGAGTTCACATTCTTCCTTGCAATACCTGTAATGTTCGGTGCAAGTCTTTTGAAGATAGTAAAATTCGGCTTTGCTTTCTCGGGCAACGAAATGTTGATACTTCTTGTAGGTATGATATCCGCTTTCATTGTTTCAATACTTTCGATAAAATTCCTTATGAACTTTGTCAAAAAGCATGACTTCAAGGGCTTCGGCTATTACCGTATAGCATTGGGTCTTCTCGTAATACTCTATTTCCTTTTCATTGCGTAAGCAGTTATAATACAAACAAAGCACCTCACAGTGAGGTGCTTTTTATTTTTATTTTCCGTGATACAATTTTTTGGTCTGGTACTGGGGCTCGCAAGTGATGTTAACTCCGAGTTTTTTGAACACCGAGTCATCTACACGAGACAGTATAACGCTTGAATGTGCTTCACAACCACGCAGTTTGGGAAGCTGTGCAAGCGCCAATGCCGCCGTGGGGTTCGTTGCTGCAGCAATAGAAAGCGCAATAAGAATCTCATCTGTATGCAGTCTCGGGTTGCGATTTCCCAAATGCCCTGTTTTGAGCTTCTGAATGGGTTCTATTATTATGGGCGATATAAGATGTATTTTGTCATGTATATTGCCAAGCAGTTTCAAAGCATTGAGCAGTACTGCCGCCGAAGCGCCCAAAAGCGCCGATGTCTTGCCTGTAACAATTCTGCCGTCACTGAGCTGGAGCGCCGTTGCAGGATCGCCTGTTTCCTCCGCTCTTTCAAGAGCAGCCGCAACAACACATCTGTCATCAACAGTAACATTTGCCTGATTCATGAGCAATTTGATTTTTGAAACTGTCTCATTGCTTGAGAGACCCTGCTTATTAGCACACATCTCATTGTAATAACGGCGTATTATCTCCTGCTTTGAAGCGTTGCGACACACTTCATCGTCCACTATACAGTTTCCGACCATATTAACACCCATGTCCGTAGGCGATTTATATGGTGATTCACCATATATACGGCGGAATATTTCATTAAGGACGGGGAAAATTTCAACATCACGATTGTAGTTTACCGTTGTTTCACCGTATGCTTCCAAATGGAACGGATCTATCATGTTAACGTCGTTAAGGTCAACAGTCGCCGCTTCATATGCAACATTTATGGGATGCTTGAGCGGCAAATTCCATATGGGGAATGTTTCAAACTTTGCATAGCCCGCTCTTACGCCTTTTCTATGCTCGTGATAGAGCTGTGAAAGGCAGGTGGCCATTTTGCCGCTTCCGGGACCGGGAGCTGTAACGACAACAAGTGAACGCTCTGTTTCTATGAACTCGTTCTTTCCGTATCCCTCGTCACTCACTATCTTTTCGATATCTCCGGGATAGTTGGGTATAAGATAATGCCGATACACTTTCAGTCCCAACTTTTCCAAGCGCATTTTGAACGCATCTGCCGCCGTCTGACCGTTATACTGTGTGAGAACAACGCTTCCCACAAGCAAATCTATACTGCGAAATGCGTCAATAAGTCTGAGAACATCAAGGTCATAAGTTATACCAAGATCACCTCTCACCTTGTTCTTCTCTATATCACTTGAATTTATAACTATGACTATCTCCGCATGGTCACGAAGCTGCATGAGCATACGCACCTTACTGTCCGGCTCAAATCCGGGCAATACTCTTGAAGCATGATAATCGTCAAATAATTTGCCGCCGAACTCCAAATACAGCTTGCCGCCAAACTTCTCTATGCGTTCCTTTATATGCTCGGATTGCATGGAAAGATATTTTTCATTGTCGAAACCTGTCTGCATAATCTTGTGTATTTCTCCCTAAAAATCTGCCTACTCTAATATCCTATCCTTTAACGACTTTATTTGCAAGCATTTCATTCATAACAATATCAGATTGTGCTATAATGCAATTTGAAAGGTCGTGAATAAATGGCAGTCAAAGCAAAAAAACGCTCTCGTATCATAGGTTTGATCATTTCATGCGCTCTTGTCATATTGATTGTCTGCACTGTTATCTTCTTTTCAAAAAGGAATACAGAGCCGCCAACACATTCTGACATAACGTCATCTCCGACCGCACACAACACTCCTGCCATAGAAAACACGACGCCTATCGCAGAAAATACAGTTTCTGTTGCGCCTTGGTTTGACGGGACCATAGAATCTGTAATTCCGCTTGAATTTAACGGCATTGAGCGAATAGGTGACGGTATGGGCACATATCTTTATAAACTTTCTGAGGACTCTTTTTTCACTGTGACGATGACACAAAGCGACCTGACAGGCGGTGCTCAAATCGGCAGTTTCACACTTTATGAACTTGATAAAACTTCATATATTGCGTTCTGGCGAATAGACGCTACGCATACCGTTTCAATATCTGGAAGCAATGTTTCAAAAAACACCATGCAGTCATTTCTCGATACACTCTCTTAATAACGCACTAATTGCGCCTGCACTGTTTTCCTGTTAGAATAACACTTTAAGGAGGATCTTTTATGGGCAGAATGAAACTTTTGAATAATGTTATAAATACAGCTACAAATCAAGTAGAAGGCTTTTGCATAGTTAAGAGCGTTCAGCAAAAAAGCAATATAAAAGGCAGTGATTACCTTGATTTCGTGCTTGCTGACGCAGGCGGAGAAATTAACGCCAAACTTTGGGATTATGACCTTGCGATACATGGCACTTTCTATCCCGACATGATAATAAAAATAAGAGGCACTGTCACTCAATGGAAAGAAACCGAGCAGCTCAAGGTAGACAGAATACGCAAAATAAAAGATGACGAAGAAACCGTTATGTCAGAGCTTGTGCCCTGCGCTCCGTTTTCTTCCGAGTCAATGTACAATACAATATTTGATTATACAAACAGCTTTAAGAACAGCGATTTACAGCTTTTAACACAATATATACTTAAAACCAACAAGGAAGAATTGCTTCGTTTTCCTGCGGCACTCAAGCTGCATCATGCCATGAGAGGCGGCCTTTTGTTCCACACAGTTACGATGCTCAAATCAGCAGAAGCATTCTGTAAAGTATATAAAGAACTTTATCCCGCATTGAGCACAGATCTTGTATATGCAGGTGTAATACTGCATGATATTGCAAAACTCCATGAACTTACTGTCGGAGAACTCGGACTTGCAACTGCATACAGTATGAAAGGTCAGCTTTTGGGTCACATAAATATCGGTGTTGCGATGCTTGAACAGGCAGCAGCAGAACTTATGACAGATGAAAGCATAACAACGCTTTTACAGCACATACTTCTCTCACATCATGGCTCGCCCGAATTCGGAAGTCCGAGAATGCCAATGTTCCCCGAAGCGGAAATTGTCAGCACAGTTGACTTGCTGGATGCTCGTATGTTTGAAATGTTCGATGCGCTCGACCCTGTCTCGCCCGGTGAGTTTTCCGAGCGACTTTGGGCGCTTGAAAACCGTCAGTTATACAAACATGGATTAGAGTAAAGGCGAACCATATAATCTGATTGCCATGCGTTTAAGCAGTCTTGCTCTGTTGCGGCCCACGGTGCTGGGATCGCAACAGAGCTTTTTTGCTATCTCCGCATCCGTCGCACCTTTTATATACTTCATATCTATAGCAGGATAATACGGATCTTCCGTTATGTCCCAAAGAACTGCCTGCAGTTTTTTAACTTCACGCTCATCGGCGGCAAGTCTTGCACGCAATTCTGCAAGTTGTGCCTCGTGCACCTCATCGGGATCAAGTCTCATTCCCGGTCGTATAAGGCGCACAAGCGACATCGAATGTCCTCTGAGAGCATCCGTTCCGCAACTTTCAAGTTCTTCAAGTTCTTCCTTATTATCCTCTATTCTCTGCATGAGTATAGGAAGTGCATATAGCCTGCGCTCAGTCGCCTGTATAGCTGTTTTTTCTATCTCATGCGCCGTAAGACGTTTTGAACCTCCACCGTAATGTCGTTCAAGCGCAAGAGCACTCACCATGTAATTTTCATATTCATCATTTTTTTTGTATTTCTTCATTTTTATACCCTTCCCAGAACGTTTGTTCTATCTTTTTCTTGAGCATACACTACTACTCAATTCGTTTCAAGTGGCGAATTTTGTCGAGTACCAAAAATAGTACCCTTTTCATTTAGATTGCATTTTTACTGCAATTATGATGCAAAAAAGCTGCACTTTACTTTGCCTTTTTTCTCTGTTATACTTTGCTACAATAGAATAAATGCAAGCAAATAAAGCGTCTTTCTTTTTGAAAGGCGCTTTTTTCTGCAGAAAGGAGGTGAAAAGTTGAATCTGATACTTAAAGGTCTGCCCAACCCAAAGCAGGCAGAATTTTTCTGTTCCACAGCAAGGCACACAGCCTATGGCGGAGCAAGAGGCGGTGGAAAAAGCTGGGCAATGCGAAGAAAGCTGGTACTACTTTCATTGCGCTATGCAGGGCTTAACTCACTGCTTTTAAGACGCACCTTGCCCGAGCTTCGTGAGAATCATGTAATTCCGCTCCTGCGTGAACTTAGTGCTGTAACGCAATACAATTCGACCGAACGCGTTTTCAAATTCCCCAACGGTTCAAGAATAAAGCTGGGCTATTGCGACAGTGTAAACGATGTATACCAATATCAAGGACAGGAATATGATGTGATAGGTCTTGAAGAAGCAACGCACTTCACCGAGGAGCAAATGCATTTTCTCTGTACCTGTAACCGTACTGTAAGGCGTGATTTTTCGCCGCGTATGTATTACACCTGCAATCCTGGCAATGTAGGTCATGCCTGGGTCAAGCGTCTTTTCATCGACAGGCGTTATGAAGGCGATGAAAAAGCCGAGGATTATGCGTTCATACCCGCAAGCATATGGGACAACAAAGTGCTTTTGGAAGCTGATGAAAACTATATACGCCAACTTGAAAGTCTGCCTGAAGATCTGAAAAGAGCGCACCTTTACGGCGACTGGGATGTTCATGCAGGTCAATTTTTTCGTGAGTTTTCGCGTTCCAAGCATGTTTGTGAGCCATTTGAAATACCCTCCTGGTGGAAGCGTTTTCGCTCAATAGACTGGGGATATAACGACCCATGCGCAGTATTGTGGCATGCAGTCGATGGAGATGGACATGTATATACCTATCGTGAACTTTATGTGCGCTGTATGCGTGCAGACACGGTAGCTCAAAAGATACTCGAGCTTTCATGCGGAGAGAATATATCATATACAGTAGCATCCCCCGATATGTGGCAAAAAAGAGGGGCAATACTCAAAAACGAAGGCGGATTTGAAGGCGAAAGTATAGCGGAACTTTTTGCGCTGTCAAGCGTGCCTCTCACGCCTGCAGATAATTCACGAGTTTCGGGCTGGCAGCGTGTGCGCTCATTTTTAGCTGATGCACCCGACAACACGCCTTATTGGCAGACCTTCCCCTGCTGTGAAAACCTTATACGAACACTCCCTCTCCTGTCTTTTGACACACATAATCGTGAAGATGCCGCCGACGGCGAGGACCATGCACCCGAATCGCTTAGATATGCACTCATGTCCCGCCCCGGTACAAGCAAACAAAAACCAATAATCAAGCAAGCTCCCTATGACCCTCTCGCCACAGAGAAAGAAACGGGGAGCTTTCTTTCATTAAACTAAAAAATTCGGAGGATAATAAAAATGAAACTCAACAAAAAAGAAGAAGCCGAACAGATATATGCTCTGTTCAACGAATTCAGAGAAGCCTATACGGCAGAATGGGAACGCCTTGACAACTGTGAAAGAATGTATCGTGGCGAACACTGGCACGACATACCCACAGATGACGCAAAAGAGCCCCGCCCGGTAACGCCCATACTTCACAGTACGATAGAAAACATTCGTGCCGACCTTATGGACAATTATCCCGAAGCGATAATCACTTCGGACAAGCCGGAATATGACGACCTCGCGCTCATCCTTTCATCCATCATAAAAGAAAACCATATCGAATGCCGTTATTCCAAGGAATTCAGTCAACTCACGCACGACCTCACAGTCGGCGGCTATATGATTCAGGAAACAGGTTATGACGAAACACTGAATCATGGTCTTGGCGCAGCCTTTATACGCCATGTTGATCCCAGAAACATCATGTTTGACCCTTGCTGTACAAATATTCAGGATTCACGAGCTGTTTTCAAATTCATGCCATATCCGAGAGAATGGTTTGAAAGTCACTATCCCGACAGTGCAAGCGAAATGAAAGAAGATGTTTTCAGAACCAACAGGCTTCGTGACGACATAATAAACTCGCGCGATACCGAAAATATACTTCTTATAGAATGTTGGAAGCGTGAATACGACGCCTCCACTGCCACATACTCAATACATATGCTCAAACTTGCCGGAGGCGTACTCCTGGAGGACAGCCGCGAACTTAAAGCAGAAGGTTACTTTTCACACGGTGAGTATCCTTTCACTGTCACGCCCTTGTTTACACGCAAAGGCTCATGCCTCGGTTACGGAATAGTTGATATGTTCAAAAACGCACAGCTCTATTCCGACAAACTCGACCAGATAGTAATGAAAAATGCTCTCATGGCGGCGCATAACAAACTGCTTGTAACAGGTGCATCGGGATTTGATATTGATGATCTGCGTGATTGGAGCAAAGAAGTTCACCGTGGCGAGAACTTAAACGGCGTTACATGGTTCCCCACTTCGCCCTTACCGTCATATATAATTGACTTCGCAAACGCAATACGCACATCCATAAAAGAAGAAAGCGGCGCTAATGATTTTTCGCGCGGAATGACGAGCAGCGGCGTAACAGCCGCTTCCGCTATTGCAGCGTTGCAGGAAATGAGCAGCAAGCGTTCACGCATGGCAATAAAAGCCGTCCATGAAGCATTCAGTGATGCTGTGCGCCAGGAACTTGAAATAGAAAGAGAGTTCTCAGTCTTCTCTCGTTCTATAACAGTAGAAGACGAACAGGGCCGCACCGCACGCACGCTTTCACCCGATATGCTGTTTTTGAATACTGAGCTCGGCAACAGAATACCACTCGAATTCAAAGTCAGTGTAAAAGTCCAACGTGCGAATATGTTCTCAGTTGCCGCACACAACGAACTTATATTGCAGCTTGCTAATCTTTCAATGATAACCCCCGATGTTGCGCTTGAACTTCTGATTTTTGACGGAAAAGCACAAGCATTATCGCTCATGAGGAAAAAACAGGAAAATGTATTAAACTCGGAAAAAGAGCAAAAAATAAGCACATGAAACAGAAAATAAATATTTCAAGTCTTATTGAAACACTTCGCAGCGAAAGCAGACGAAGACACAGTACTGATGTTTTGGGCAGTTATACGGGAACAGGCAAAAAAGACGACATTCCCGTACAAGACGCTGACGACTTGTAGCGACTTTTTATACATAGCCTAAAAACCTTTTGCACACACGGAAAAATCCAAAATCCGCAATCAAGAGCGGACAATTCCGTGTGTGCTTTTTTACTTTTTATGAAAGGGACCCGACACAATGAAAGATGCAAATAATAATATAGACATCGAAGCCATAGTCAGTGAGCTTGAACAAATATGCACCGACAGAGCACAAAAAACATCGGACAGACTCACCGCCGCAAAGCTCTTGCTCGACTATGCGGATAAAACGACAGTAAAAAGCGACGGCATATTGACCGTCGCCTTTGAAAATATTCCAAGTGAATACTGCTCATAAAATCAGCGTCTGCTTTCCTGCTTTCTCTGAGCCGCTCTTGCCTTCATTTTCTTTTCCATGGAAGTAAGTGTAATTATGGCAGTAATGGCCAATGCAGACAATATTCCCAATACGATAAGTATTGTAACAAGCGTATTGCTCACAGCATTATCAAGTGCCATTCCCATTTCTTCGATGCTGTTCACAGCTTCTGCAGTAGGAGTTGCATTTACAGTGTCAGCAATGCCGATATAGTCTGCAGTAACATTTGCTGTATATGTATAGGGATTACCGACGGGGTCTGTTACCTCAAGCGTAAACATAAGGTCTCTCGGTATTCCGACATATACATCTTCTTCTATCTCATGATTGCCCGGAGTTACATTTTCAATACGGCGTATCTCGCCTGCCGATTCCTCTTTTACCGTAAGCGAAGTGTAGTCCACTGTGCCTGTATTATTCACGGTAAACTTCACTCTTATAAAACCTTGAGAATTAAGCGTCTCAAGCACGGTTACCGAAAACTCCATACCAAGCGAAGTCGGGTCTATATAACGGCGCACCACCTGACTTTCTGTCTTGTCAGTATATTCCTCACCGCTTGCATCAATACCGGTTATAGTGAATACCACATAGCGCTCTTTCTCGTTTGAGATATTACAGCTTATTGACTTCGTTTCTCCAACCGCAAGAGTAAACTGTTCTCCTGCAACACGATTTCCAAGCTCGTCAACAATCTTTATATCTTTAATCTTCTGATTTCCGTTGTTTGTAAGATAGATGGTAAAGGGAACGCCGCTCTCAGTAGCAACGCCCTGCTCGACCTCAACGGTGAGTTTTGTATTTACCATTCCCAGAGTCATAGCTTCTGTATCATCGTATACTCTTGACTGGGAACCTATTTCATATGTTACAACAGGCTGAGAAATAACCGTTGAATAGCCCATTTTATACTGATATGAATACTCATACACTTCACCTGCTTCAATGGTGATTCCGGACACTATGGGCGATTTTCCCCCTATTTCTTTATCCGTTATAGCAACCTTTGTGAGCTTGGTCGTTCCCAAGTTTTTGACAGTGTATTTTATGGTTATGGTCTCACCCGGAGAAGCCGTTTTGCTGGATACGGAGCGTCTGACACTTATTGCATTTGCTATAGCAGCACGCTTGACAGTGACAGAAGTCTCGGACGACTTTTCTTCTCCACCCTGAGTCCATGTTATCTCAAAGCCTATTGCTTTATCTATCATTTCTTCGCTGACTTGTACAGACTTTACAAACGCCTGTTCTGCGCCCTCATCTATAACAACGCCTGCTGTATCAAACTCAACAGTCACATCTGAACTACTGATATTTATATTTTCCATTGCGCCAATTCCGTCATTTTTAAGTGTAACGGTAATATCGACTTTTCCTTCAGAAGAAAGAACAGCCGGTGACGCACCCACCGAAACTGCGGCTAACGCAGCCGTTGAGAAACACATCAAAGCCAGTATGGCAAATAAAGCAAATACTATTCTTTTGTTTCTTTCTGTCATATCCTATAACCCCAAATCTATAAAATCTGCTGTATCGGTCTTTTGCAGAGTTATTCTGCCGTTTGTAAGTTCTGTAATTTCCTTTTCAAACACTTCGATATCTTTCTCAGGTATGAACGCCTTAATTTCCACATGCTCACAGAAGTTTGAATCTGCAATTTTTCCTTTTGAGCGGACATATGCCTCAACAGATGAATAATTCTGATAATCCACTCTGACATCCACGCACACCGCATATGTCTTTTTCATTATTCCTGCGGCATCAACAGCATCTGCGGCACTTCTCGAATACGCTCTGACCAGCCCGCCTGCCCCGAGCAGTATTCCGCCAAAATACCTTGTAACCACGCAAAGTACATTTGTTATATCCTTTGCACACAGCACATCCATTATTGGCTTACCTGCTGTTGATGACGGCTCACCATCATCCGAAAAACGTGCCACCGAGCCTGTCTTTCCCACACGATAGGCAAAACAGTTATGTGTTGCATCCCAATGCTGTTTTCTTATCTCTGCTATCTTCATTGTTGCTTCTTCTTCGCTTTCAACGGGAAAACAGCGACCAATAAAGCGTGATTTATTTATTACATACTCCGTTTCGGAGACTCTTTTTACAGTTAAAAAACTCGGCAATGACGCTTTTGTCATTTACGGACGACCCTCACAAAGCCCTTTTTGCCCTTCTTGAGTATAACACCGTCACTCAATTTTGCTTCATCTACCACAGCCGCAACATCCGCAACTTTTTCTTCGTCAGCAAATACTGCACCCTGTTCCACCATGCGGCGTGCATCGGACTTACTCTTGCACAGCTTGCCCATAACAAGCAAATCTACAACACGAAGACCTGTTTCCACGATATCCTCATCGCTAAGTTCAACAGTGGGGATATTCTCTATATTACCGCCGCCGCTGAAAAGCGCTTCAGCAGCACTTTGTGCCTTCTGTGCTTCTTCCTCGCCGTGTACCTGCGCTGTAAGTGTATATGCCAAAGTACGTTTTGCAGCATTAAGTGCGGCTCCGCCCTCTTTGCACATTTCGTTTATCTCTTCCATGGGAATAAACGTGAGTAGGCAAAGACACTTTTTGACATCTGCATCGTCAACATTTCTCCAGTACTGATAGAAGTCATAAACAGGCGTCTTTTCCTTGTCAAGCCACAAAGCACCCTTCTCCGTCTTACCCATCTTCTTGCCTTCGCTTGTAGTAAGAAGCGCCGTAGTAAGCGCATATGCGTTCTTCTGCTCCTTACGACGAATCAGATCTGCACCACCAAGCATATTGCTCCACTGGTCATCGCCGCCCATCTGGAGAATGCAGCCTTCTTCACGATTCAATACCAAAAAGTCATAGCTCTGCATAAGCATATAACCCATTTCGAAAAACGTAAGGCCACGCTCCATGCGCTGTTTATAACACTCTGCCGAAAGCATTCTGTTTACAGAGAACATAACGCCTATATCACGCATGAAGTCAAGGAAGTTCAAACCTCTTATCCAGTCGGCATTGTTGCGGATGAGTGCCTTTCCGTCAGAGAAATCAATAAGACGAGCCATCTGCTGCTGGAAGCAGGAAGCATTATGGTCAAGTTCTTCAAGCGTCATCATACGGCGCATATCCGTTTTGCCCGAAGGGTCGCCTATTGCCGCAGTACCGCCGCCCAAAAGCACAATGGGTCTGTGTCCTGCTCTCTGCATATGCGCCATTGTCATAAGCGCAACATAATGTCCGATATGCAGGCTGTCGGCTGTCGGGTCAAAACCTATATAAAAAGTAACTTTCTCTTTTCCCAAAAGTTCATAGAGCTCATCAGGGTGTGAGCATTGTTTGATGTAACCTCTTTCTGCGAGTATATCATATACATTTTTCATTGGAATACTAACTCCTTTTTATATTTTCATATTCTTCAAGCCATATATTATGCTTTATATCAGACGGCACAGTTATATATGCCGGTGCTATCGAAAACAATATATTCGGTCCTTCGGGCGCACAGTTGCGTTTGAACTGCTGAGCAAAAAACCTTCTCAGAAAGATGCCGAGCGTTCTATAAACCTCTTCTTGCGAAAAATCTGTTTCTCGCACCCCATATTCATACAATTCCGCAGGCGTTGCTGCCTTTGTAAGCATTCTGTAGAGAAACAAATCATGAAGCTCATAAGAGCCGATTATATTCTCCGTCTTTTGGGCAATACTGCCGTTTTCATCCAAAGGCAATAGCTCAGGGCTGACAGGAGTATCAAGTATGCTCTGAAGCACCTGTGCGGCTTCAGGGAAAATATCCTTTGCCGCTTCAGTCACTTTTCTCATGACCGTTTTTGGAATTGACGCATTTATCGCAAATTGTGCCATGTGATCGCCGCCAAAAGTTGTCCAACCGAGTGCAGATTCACTTAAATCACCCGTACCGACATCTATGAGGGCTTCTTTATTTGCAATATCAAGCAATATCTGCGTTCTTTCTCTTGCCTGTGCATTTTCATATACCACGCTGTGGTCATTCTCCGAGTGCCCTATATCCAAAAAATGCTGTAAACAAGCATCTTTTATGCTTATCTCCATATATCGTGCGCCCAGCGCTTCTATGAGCAGTTTTGCATTGTTCTTTGTTCTGCTGCTCGTTCCGAAGCCCGGCATCGATACGCCCAAAACAGCTTGTCTGCCTATATTTGCAAGGTCTGCTGCACGCACTGCCGCAAGAAGCGCAAGTGTGCTGTCAAGCCCTCCCGAAACACCGATTATAAAGCCTTTTGAGCCAATATGTTCCAATCTGCGTTTAAGCGCATGCGCCTGCAACGCAAGTATCCTTTCGCATTCTTTCTTCGCCCTGTTTTCATCACGGCTCAGATATGTTCGTTTATCATCCTCTGCCTCAACATAAGGTTCAAACGGAACAAGCGCCGACAAATCAACCTCTGCAAGCACAAAACCGTTATCGGCAAAAGTTTCACTCTCAGCCAAAATCCGACCGTTTGCCGCAATCGCGCAGTATGAATCGAATACCGCATTAGTAACCGACTCACCTATATTCGGAGCTGAATAAGCAACTGCCGCTCCGGTCCTCGCACTGTATGAAGCAATTTTTTCTTTTATAAGAACATCACTTACCGCAGTTGCATTCAATGCTGACGGCATAAGCACCACCGAACGTGGATTCGGCCTTGGCCGAACAAATTCATCAAAAAGCTCATTGCCGAATCGAACACTTAGCTTCGGTATGGGCGGAAGCGTGTTCTCGCCCTCGCCGCAATAATCGACAGGGGCGAGATCGCGCTCGTCATCTCCAACAAGGCGGGAGCCAGGGCTCTTCAGAGAGCCGA
>JAFSFN010000083.1 GCA_017435185.1 Clostridia bacterium
GGCGGTGCTCGTACAATCTACTACAACAAGGCTATCTTTGATGCAGCAGGCGTAGCATACCCCGACACATCTTGGACAATGGAAGAGTTCTATGAGAACTCCAAGAAGCTCACAGGCGAATTCGAAATCAACGGCGAAAAGAAGACTGTTTACGGTTTCGCAACATCCGCTAAGTACGCTTCCCAGTACCTCCCCTTCATCTGGAACTTCGGCGGCGAAATCCTCACACAGGACAACTCTGCTGCAGCTATCAATTCCGCTGAGTGGAAGGCAGGCGTTGAATACTACCTCAAGTTCTTCGAAGACGGCATCACACCTCCGGGTTCCGAAGCTATGGATCTTGCAGAACAGCAGGCAATGTTCATGGACGACCAGGTTGCTATGATGACAGCAACAGTTGACTACGTAACAGAAATCCTCAAGAACGAGGGTTGGGATGCTAAGCTTGGCGTTGGTTACATGCCCAATCAGAACGGTCTCGCAACATCCTTTGTTGGCGCTGACGTATTCGTAATCCCCACAGCTTCCCAGTATCCTGCACAGGCTGGTATGCTTATCGACTACTTGCTCGGTACAGAAAGCCAGATCGCATATGCAAAGGCTGTTGGTTTCACACCCGCAGTTAAGAGTGCTATGGAAGATGAAGCCATCGCAACCGATCCCGTTCAGGTTGCATTCGCAGCAGCTCTCGAAGGTGGTAAGTTCTATGCTAAGGTATCCGTATCCAGCATGATCACAGTTATCCTCCGTGAGAACATCCAGAGCTTGCTCGCAAACGAAATCACACTCGATCAGTATGCAGAAGATGCAGAAACACGTATCAACCAGGCTCTCGCAGAAGCAGCAGCTGAGTAATTGAAAACCAACTATTGTTTTAGAGCTTAGTTTAATCGTTAACCAAATTGGCGGCGGGATGGTAACTCGTCCTGCCGCCAAATTATTTCAAAAAAGTTGGCATTGTGAGGTTTAATGTATGATTGTTGCAAGTAAAAGGGAGAGATTCGGCTACTACCTCTTTTTATTGCCGGCCTTTATAATCTTTGGCACGTTCATTTTCGGACCCATGATCTATTCGTTCTATCTCTCGTTTTGCAAGTACAGCCTTGTAACTGCAACGAGTGCAAAATGGATAGGTTTGGATAACTACCTTAATCTTTTCAAAAATATGCAATTTCTTGCTGCAGTAAAGAACACAGCTATCTTTACTGTAATACTTGTTCCGCTTACATTGTTTGGTGGCTTAATGGTAGCTATCGGCATAAACAGTAAGCTGATAAAGTATAAGCGTTTCTACAAGATTTGTTACTACATTCCGTATGTATCATCGATGGTTGCTGTTTCCTATGTTTTCAAGATCCTCTTCTCAGGAAGACCTGACGGTGTTATGAATGCTTTGCTTCAGTCGATCGGTCTTGAACCTATAGGTTGGTTGGCTTCTGCCGACTGGGATTTGATAGTTGTTATTTTGCTTTCATTCTGGAAGCAGGTCGGCTATGTTATGATAATTTATCTCGGCGGCTTGTTGGCCATTCCCGATGATGTTTATGAAGCGGTTTCGTTGGATCCTATCTCAGGAACAACAATGCTCAGAAAAATAACATTGCCTCTTTTGAAGCCTACAACAATGTTCCTTTTGGTTACAGAAGTTATCAACAGCTTCCAAATCTTCACACCGGTTCACGTTATGACATCAGGCGGTCCCGGTATGGCAACCTTGACATTGGTTACTTTGCTCTATGAAAAGGGCTTTAAGAATTCTGAAATGGGTCAGGCAAGTGCGATTGCGGTTATCATTTTTGTCGTTCTGCTTATACTCAGCATAATTCAGAACAAGGTTGACAGTAAGGAATAAGGGGGGTATCAGCTATGAATTATAAGACAAGCAGAATTATAAAAAGAATACTCCTCAACATACCTCTTGCAATCGGCGCAATAATAATGCTTGCACCGTTGGTGTGGATGCTTTCCACGGCAATTTCGCCCAACAGCTTCTTGCCGAGGCAAACATTAATGCCTGATTGGCAGAATTTGACACTTCAGAACTTCGTCGATGCATGGAATTTCCCCTCAGCAACGACTGAAGGTTTGACAATGGGACGTTTCTTCCTTAACACTGTCATAATGACAGTATGTATAGTTATCGGCGGTTTGCTGTTCGACTCAATGGCTGGCTATGTTATAGCTCGTAAAGAGTTCCCCGGAAGAACATTCTTTGGCTTCTTGGCACTCTCAACATTGATGGTTCCTTTCTATGTAACAGCTATTCCCCAGTACCTTATCGTTAAGGATTTGGGATGGATGAATACTTTCCAAGCTCTTATCGTTCCTTCGTTGGCTTCCGGTATGGGTATTCACCTCTTCAGATCTCACTTCAGAAGTGTTCCCATCGAGCTTGAAGAATGTGCAAAGCTCGACGGTGCGTCAGACTTCCGTATTTTCTTCTCGGTTATGATTCCCATATCAAAGCCGATCATCGGTACGATGACAACACTTAAGGCTATGTGGTCTTGGAACCAGTTCCTCTGGCCCTTGATAGTTATCAACGACAAGACCATGTACACAATACAGCAAGGCTTGACATTCTTCCAGGGTCTTGCAGTTACACAGTATGGTTACCTCTGCGCAGGTATGACATTGGCAATACTGCCCCTTTTGGTTGTATTCCTTTGCATGCAGAACTTCTTCATCGGTGGTTTGACAGCCGGTGCTGTTAAGGGTTAATCCATATAAAATCTATAAGGATAAAAGCTGAAAAGTATGGAATTATTTGCGGGATTTGATGGCGGCGGCACAAAGACTCTTTGTGTGCTTGCTGATGAAAACGGCAATATACTGGGCGTAGGCAAGGGTGGTCCGTCGAACTATTTGTTCTGCGGCAAAGAACTTGCAGCCCAATCTGTACGCGACAGTATTGAACAAGCATTTTCTAAAGCGGGTGCAGCAATGCGCCCGCTTAGAAGCGCTTATATGTGCAGTGCCGCGACAGAGATATATTGCGGCGAAAGCCATGTGCCTTTTTTCTCAACTTGTATAGACACACAGCAGCTCACATGCAACAGTGACATAGTTCCTGTTTGGTACGGAGCAGTGCAGGGTGCACCTGCTATAATGACTATATCGGGTACAGGTGCGGCAACTTACGCTTGCTGGGATGATAAATATGCAAAGGCAAGCGGTTGGGGTGCGCTCATGGGCGATGAAGGCTCGGGTTATGATATCGGTCATAAGGCAGTTCAGATAGCTACACGCATATATGACAAACGTGAGAGCGATAATGAATTTTTAGAAGCTATATGCAAGCACTATGAAGTTGAAACACCCAGAGGCTTGCACAGAGTGTTCAGAATGGGGGACCAGAGAAGTTTGGTTGCTTCGGCAACGGTTCCCGTGTTTGAACTCTATCAAAAAGGAAATGAGACAGCTAAAAAGCTGTTGGAATATGCCGCAAACGAAATTGTTTTGGCGGTAAAAACTGCAGGAAGAGAAGCAGGCTTTACTGCACCTGTGCCTCTTATCGTATCGGGCAGCTTGCTTCACCCGGAGCGTTGCTTGTATGGCTTGGTAGAAGAATGTATTGCCAAGAACTGCGATTGCGTATCTGAAATGATGCCTGCACCCATGCATCCTGCTGTTGCGGCAGCAGCACTTGCGATGAGTGAAGCAGGAAGAAAAGAACAAAGCATGATATTGCTTGAGAAGGGAAAGTTACTGGATTTATGAGAGTAGGCTTTTGCAGACAGGCAATAACGCCGGAATATTCAATGGGAATGGCAGGCTATGACAGACGCAGTCTGCCTTCTGACGGTGTTCTTGATGATATATATGTTTCGGTAATTGCTGTTGAAGACGATAACAAGGGTCAGATGTTGATTTGTTCCTACGATTTGCTCGGAACGGATACAGGACTTTGTGCAAGAGTCAGGAAAGCTGCTTCCGAGCGTTTCTCAATAGCTGAAAATCGCATTTGGGTCAGTGCAACTCATACGCACAGTGCGCCGGGTGCCATTTTCTATCGCAGAACGCTTGATGAAAATTACATGGAAAAATTGGTATCCTCAAGTATGCAGGCAATCGCTTCGGCACTTGAGGATTTGTCGTGCGCAAAAGCAAAATTTGTTCCCGCATCAGTAAAAGGTGTCGCATCTGTCCGTACAATGGACAGTGATGAAGCCGGAAATTTTGCAATGCCGGCTGATATGATATTGTTTGAACGAGAAAATGGCGATGTTGTTTTGAATCGTTTTGTATGTCATCCTACAGTTTTGAACGAAAAGAACACGTGTATATCACGCGATTTGCCCGGTGCTTGTGCAAGGCAGTCAAAAAACGGCGAGAGAACTCTTTTCCTCAACGGACCGTGTGCGGATATTTCAACTCGCTATTCAAGGCGTGAATCCACTCCGAATGAAGTGGAAAGATTGGGCGGTATTTGGGCAAAAGCACTTGATAATGCGCTTGAAAACAGAGAAAATTCAAGTGATATGCAGATAAGCATTTCTTCGGATATAGAAGAGCTGTATATGCCTGCTGCAAAGTTTTTCAGCGGCGAAGAAAAAGAAAGGCTTATGGAAAGCCTGCGTGAGCGTATGGCAAACGCTAAGGATATCGGTGCGGAGCGCGAGTTCAACTCCCGTCTTGCTGTACTTGAACGTCCCACATACGGCACTGCTGAAGGCAGAGATATTTTCGTCACATATCTTGACTTGGGTGATCTTATAATAGTCGGATTGCCTTTGGAAACTAACTATGAAGCAGGAGAACGATTCAGAGAAAGGCTTGAGAAAACTTCTCTCAAGAAGGTTTGGATAGTTTGCTACACAGGAGGATATGATGGATATCTTCCCTCAGGCAGACCTCTTGATTTTGACAGCAGCTATGAAGATCTGGCTGCCATATATACAAGTGATGCAGAAGAAATTTTATGGAGGAGTATAGAAAAATGCGTGTCAAGGAATCAGAACTGACGCCCATCAATGAGATGATATCTCGTTTGGAGAAATATGTTAACATGGATTCTCCCAGCGGTAACGGCGAATGTATAAACAAAATGAACCGCTTGCTTCAGGAAGAATTTGAAGCGGCAGGATGTGCTGTAACACGCCATGAACGCGCGGGCGGAGACCTTTTGGAATGTCGCATGGGCAACGGCTCAAAGCAGGTATTGCTCATAGGTCATATGGATACTGTTTTCCCTGTAGGTACAGTTGCGAAACGTCCTTTCTCTATCACGGACAATAAAATGTACGGCCCCGGCGTGCTTGATATGAAGAGCGGCGTACTCATGATACTCGATGTTATGAAGTACTTTAATGGCAGATTACCTGAAGACTGGAGTTTGTGTGCGCTTTTGAACGCTGATGAAGAAATCGGTTCACATGAGAGCAGAGACAAGATAATGGAGCTTTCCAAGCAGTCCGTTGCCTGCTTCTGCATGGAGCCTTCAAAGCCCGGATTTGTTACGGTCGCAAGAAAAGGCCTTGCAACATTCAAAATTAAGGTTTACGGCAAGGAAGCACATTCCGGCGTTAACTATTTGATAGGCGCAAATGCTATTCAGGAGCTTGCACGTATCATCTGCGACCTTTACAAACTGCGTGATGATGAAAAGGGTATATCGGTCAATATGGGTACTATCGACGGCGGCAGCGGCGGCGGTAAGGGAAAGACCAATATCGTTGCAGGATATGCGGAAGTCGGCGGTGAGTTCCGTTGCTATGATGTCGAACTTCTTGACAGTTTGCTTGAAAAACTTGAGGAAGTATGTGCTGTTCCCAGTGTTGAAGGAACTAAGATCGAGCTTGAAATACTTGCAAAGCGTCCTCCCATGAAGCAGGACGAGGCATCAAAGAAACTGCTTGAGGCAGGTCAGCCTATTGCGGCAGAACTCGGTCTTGAAATGGTTGGTCGCACACATGGCGGCGGAAGCGACGGTTCATATGCTTCATATGTCGGAACACCTGTTATAGACGGCTTTGGTTCGGAAGGCGAGTTTTCACACTCGGTGGATGAATATGTCAAGATTGATACACTTGTTGCTCGCACAATGCTGTGCGTTGAGTTACTTTGGAAAATTATTGGAGGAGAAGTGTTATGAACAAAGAATATTTGCAGAACATCAGAAATCTTTTGGACAAAATGGAAGAAACTCAGTGTGACACAATAGATGCAGTCGCCGAGGCTTGTGCACAGTCTATTAAAAACGGCGGTTTGCTCTATTTCTTCGGTACAGGTCACTCACATATGATTTGTGAAGAACCTTTCTATCGTGCAGGTGGTTTGGCAGCAGTTTATCCCATTCTTGAGTCAACACTCATGCTCCACGAAGGCGGTAGCAAGAGCAGCATTTATGAGCGCCTTGAGGGTATCGGCAATATCGCTATAGCTCAGAACGGCGTTGGCAAGGGCGATGTTGTTTTCCTCATCTCCAACTCCGGCAGAAACTGTGCTTGTATCGATGCAGCATTGGAAGCCAAGAAACTCGGCGCAGTGACAGTTGCCATAACTTCACTCAACCATTCAAATGGTGTTACATCGCGCCATCCCAACGGCAAGCGCCTGTTTGAAGTTTGTGACTATGTTCTCGATAACGGCGGTGTTATCGGTGATGCATGCGTAAATCTTGAAGGATTGAACGAAAGCATTGCTCCCACATCAACAGTTCTTGATGTAACAATGGTCAATATGGTAATCGTAAATACAGTTGAAAAGTTGCTTGCAATGGGTGTTACACCTCCCGTATTCACAAGCGCAAATACGGATAAGGGCGATTCTGCGAACAAGTCCATTATTGAAGAATACAAGAAGAGAGTAAAGATTCTCTAATATCCTATTCCAATAAAAAAAGAGGGGTACAGCAAAATGCTGTACCCCATGTATTTTTTAGAACTGTGCTTTTGATGTAGGGTTGTTCAACACTCCGAAACCAACCAAAACAGCAATAATGAGATCCACAAATGTGTCCCAATTGGGAATCGAGAATCCGAACCAGTTTTTGGCTACAAAGAAAATCAGTGCTGCTACCGATGTCCAAAGCACCGGCGATTTGAATCTGTTTTGTTCCATAAAAATTCCTCCTTAAATTAAATGATTTTTCCTATAAGCAATCCTATAGCAGAGGCTGCTACTATTCCTATAAGTTCGCTTAAAAGCATATCCCACCTTCGTGCGGGAATGTTTTCAAGACTGCGTATGCGTGACTCGTGGTCGTCCAATCTGGCGAGTGCCGAGTCGAGCTTTGTATCTATCTCAGTGAGCTTTTGCAACAAGTCGGTAATCTTTTCTTCTGTGTCCATGGCGAAAACTCCTTAGAGACCTAAAAGCAAACGCATATTGTCATCGTAAATGCCGTAATCAAGTTTTTTTGCTCTTTCCTGGAAAAGTTTAACTGCTGATTCGGTGTTTTTACCGTATATTCCGTCAGCACCTGTTTTTCCGACATCATAGCCGAGGGATATCAGTCTTTCCTGGAGCGATTTTACAGCTTCGCCGCGAGTGAGAGGGGAAGTGAGAGCAATATTCAAAACTTCACTTTCGTCATTGGCTTTTTGTAGGGCTGTAAAACGGCCGTATCTGTTCCAGTAATCTTTGCCTGAAGCATCTATATCACGCTCAACTACTCCGTAATCACGACCGATGGATTCGATTACCTTACCGTCACCTATATATACACCTACATGATGTATTTTAGTGCCGTTATGCCTGAAAACAAAATCGCCTTTTTTAAGTTCGCTTTTTTCGAGCTTTTGGCTTTTTGCGTACAGACTTGCGGAAGACATATCGCTTGAAACTATCTTGTTTTTAATAAGAAAGTAAACAATAAGTCCTGAACAGTCGTATGCGGCTATGGGCGATATTCCCTGTGCTTTGAGTTTGTTCCAAAGCATGAGAATACGCTTGACCTGTTTTTCGTTGTTGCTTTCTCTTTTTCGTATCCATGCTTCAGTGATGTCGGTTTCGCCCTGAGCACCCCAGACATATAAACTGCGCCCCACCTGAGAGCGCAGAAAGTCTATGAATTTATCTATCATAATTTGTTCTCCTTAATTAAAATTTAATTTATGATATTCCCATGTTTGAAAAATGGTATCTTCATCTTCCTGCCACACGCATACTGCGACATAGCCCACGGGAGCATCCGCTTCCGTATAGATAACGGGCTTGTAGCCTTCACTCATGAGCTGTGAAGCAAGGGGATTGAAGTGCTGCATATCATCAGCGGCAATGAGAGGATTGGTTGCAAAAACAAGTCCCTCATCTGTCAGCTTTGCATAGTTCATAAAGCATATCTCTCCTTATCCATGTTGTAGTTTTGAAGTATTTCCATATCGTTCAGTGCCCTGTCGTAAATACGGCAGGCAAAGAATTTCATGTTATCTTTTGTGACTGCGTTTGCGCCGCGCGAGTAACCCAATGCGACTTGGAGTTTTTCGAGTACCGCAATGTTTGTTGCGCGTGTTTCAAAGAGTTTTCCGTCGCAGTAAAGCTGTACTTCATACGGCGGTTTGACTACAGCGGAAAATAAATGAGGCATATTATCCGAAGGAAAGTCGAATGTATGCTGTACGCCGCAGACATACAAATTTATACCCTCCGGCGCATACGAAAAATTGTAGTTACTGCTGTATGAACCGCATATGGGGTAAAAGATACGTTCGGCCGCACTTTCGTTGACAACAAAATTTTGCATAAGATACTCGAAAGTATAGTCCGGACTTACGGGTATATGGAGCCATGTGCTGTTCTGGGAACCTGTATCATATGCTATGTTGCGGCTTACCCATTCCCAAGAGGCACTGCTCAGAAGCGATAAGTCGTTTTTTCGTGGGCTCA
>JAFSFN010000084.1 GCA_017435185.1 Clostridia bacterium
ACATGATACGCAACAAGCTCACCGCAGTACAGCGCATAAAACTAAACTCTGAAATGGACGAAAACGATGTCCTAAAATCCGTACTTAAAGCCGATATGCAAAACATAAGGCTTACTACCGAAAACATAGACAACGACGCTTTTCAGGAAGCACTCAGTGCACTTGAAGGCGCAAAGCATATTTATATCGTGGGGCTCAGAAGCGCCGCTCCTCTTGCACAGCTTCTTTCCTATTATCTTAACTTCATACTCGACAATGTCGTGCTGGTCAGTGCAGGCATGAGCGATATATATGAAAGCATGCTCCGCATAAATGCAGATGATGTGTGCATCGGCATCAGTTTTCCTCGTTATTCCACACGAACGGTCGATGCATTGCGATTCGCAAAGAATCACAATGCAAAGATAATAGCCATAACCGATGCGCTCCACTCTCCCATCGCCAAGCTTGCCGACTATCCTTTGATAGCCAGGAGCGATATGGTGTCTTTCGCCGATTCACTCGTTGCACCGCTCAGCCTTATAAATGCACTCATAGTCGCACTGAGTTTAAGAAACCAGGAAAAGGTATGCGAACACTTTAATATACTTGAAAGCATATGGGGCACACAAAAAGTCTACATGGCAGAAAACCATAACAATCAGGTGTTTTAACATGAATTTTAACATAAAAAAACATATAGCCGTAATAGGCGGCGGTCCTGCAGGAATGCTTGCCGCTTTTCAGGCTGCAAAAAGCGGATGCCGTGTGACTCTCTTTGAACAAAATGAAAAACTCGGCAAAAAGCTGTATATAACGGGCAAAGGGCGCTGCAACATAACCAACGCTTCCGATGTGCAGGGCATAATGGCGAACACGCCCCGAAATCCGAAATTTCTCTACAGTGCACTTAATAATTTTGGAAGTTCAGACACTGTAGCACTTATAGAATCCCAAGGCATTAAAACAAAGGTCGAACGCGGAGGCAGAGTTTTTCCCGAATCCGACAAATCCAGCGACATAATTAAGGCCTTTACAGCTTTGTTAAAGCAAAGCAATGTAACGGTGTGCCTTAATTACAAAGTATCGGACATAAAAAAAGTCGATGACGGTTTTATAGTTAATACAAGCAGGCTCGACGAGCGCTTTGATGCCGTTGTGCTTGCTACGGGCGGTGCAAGTTATCCGCTCACAGGCTCAACGGGCGACGGTTATGTTTTTGCCCGTTCTTTTGGGCATACTGTAACGGATATACGCCCCTCCCTTGTTCCTTTTGAAACAGAAGAGACATGGCCTGCTTCACTGAGCGGCTTATCGCTGAAAAATGTAACTCTTTCCGCTTTCAAAAACAACAAGAAAATATACAGTGAACTCGGCGAAATGCTCTTTACCCATTTTGGTGTTTCGGGGCCTTTGGTACTTTCAGCTTCTTCTCGCACAGCCGATGATCCTGTCGGCATTAAGTTATTTATAGACCTAAAACCCGGACTTACGCACGAAGAACTTGACAAAAGACTTTTGCGCGACCTTCAGAAGAACAATCGCCGCATATTCGCAAACTCATTAAACGAGCTTTTGCCCATGAGCCTTATACCTGTAATAATAGAGCTTTCAAAAATACCGCCCGATATTTCAGCAAGTGACGTGTCCAAAAAAATGCGTCACGAACTCTGCTTGCTTCTCAAAGCAGTACCGCTCACGGTAAAGCGAACGCGTGACATGAACGAAGCCATAATCACAAGGGGCGGTATTAAGGTCTCTGAAATAAACGCTTCCACCATGGAATCAAAACTTGTCAAAGGGCTGTATTTTGCAGGTGAGCTCATTGACGTTGATGCCTTTACGGGCGGTTATAACTTGCAGATAGCGTGTTCCACCGGTATATTGGCCGGAAAAAATATTAATTTGGAGGAATAACAATGTCATATCTTAATATCGCAATTGACGGGCCTGCAGGCTCGGGCAAAAGCACAATAGCTAAGCATATAGCAAACAAAATGGGCATACTTTATCTGGATACCGGAGCAATGTATCGTGCCATGGCACTGAAAATGCTCAGATGCGGCATAGATATAGCTGACACGGCAGCTGTTTTGAAGGAGCTTCCAAACACTGAAGTTTTTGCTGAAAACCAAAACGGAACTCAGATAACATATCTTGACGGCGAAGATGTATCTTCACTCATTCGCACACCCGAAGTGTCAAAGGGTGCTTCCGACATAGCTGTCATTCCCGAAGTTCGAATAAAGCTCGTTGCGCTCCAACGCAACATAGCAGAAAAGTCAGATGTTGTTATGGACGGCAGAGATATCGGCTCATATGTTATCCCTCAGACAGCAAACAAGTTTTTCGTCACTGCTTCTCCTTTGGAAAGAGCTAAACGCCGCTTAAAAGAACTGAACGAAAAAGGGCTGAGCCTTGACAAAACGCTCGAACAGATGCGTGACGAAATAGTTGCTCGTGATAAAGTGGATTCTTCAAGAAGTTTTGCACCTCTCACTCAAACAGAAGACGCCGTTTTCGTTGATACCACCGACATGACGATAGACGAAGCAGTAAGCTATGTAATGGAGCGAATCAAAAAGTGATATATCTCATAATACGATATGGGCTCTGGCCCTTGTTGTGGCTGATATTCCATCCCAAGGTCTGCGGCGCAAAGAATCTTTTCGTTAAAGGAAAAGCTATTATTGTATGCAATCACCGTTCATTGCTCGATCCGGTGCTGCTTGCAATAACCACGCTTCGTCCGATACATTTCATGGCAAAAGCCGAACTCTTTGAATCCAAGTTAGGGAATCTGTTTTTTCGCTCGCTTTATGCATTCCCCGTTCATCGCAAAACCGCTGACTTAACCAGTTTGAAAAAGGCACTCAAGGTTTTGGAGCAAAACAAGATTTTCGGTATTTTCCCTGAAGGAAAGCGTGCTGTCACCGGTGAGCTCGATGAATTTGAAAAAGGCGCTTCACTGCTTGCGGTAAAATCAAAATCACCCATTATACCGGTGTATATACAGCCCGAAAGCTACAGAAGTCTTTTTCCTAAGATGCGTGTCGGCGAACCCATAGATGTTGAATCGTTAGCTCAAACAACTCCCAAATCACAGCTTTTGGATGCTGTTCACATGCAAATGACGGAAGCGGTCAAAAAACTCAAGGCAGAGGCGGAGGCAGAATCTTGCAGATAATCAAAGCTAAAAATATCGGTTTCTGTTTCGGAGTTCGTAGAGCAGTGGAAACATCACTCAAAGAACGCGAAAACTCACCGCAAAACATATACACCCTCGGCAAACTCATACACAACGATACCGTGGTCGATGAGCTTAAGTCCAAAGGTATAATACCGGTCAATGCAATATCGGACATTCCCAAAGGAAGTACTGTAATAATCAGATCTCACGGCATTCCCCCTTCATGCATGGAAGAACTTCACGCAAATGGCATGAATGTCGTTGACGCTACTTGTCCTTTTGTAAAACGCATTCATGAAATAGTCAGAAATCATTACAAACAGGGCTTTAACATCGTTATAATAGGTGAAAAAACACATCCCGAAGTTATCGGCATAAACGGTATGTGTGAAAACACAGCATCATTTATAAAAACACCAAACGATGCTGTGTCAGCGCTTAAGGACGGAAAAACATGCGTTGTTGTGCAAACTACATTCTCAAAAGAAGTTTTTGATGAAATTGAATCCGTCATTAAAAATTTGAAAAGTGATGTTGTAGTGTTCAACACTATATGCAATACTACATCACAGCGTCAAAAAGAAGCTGCCGAGCTTGCAAAAATATGCACTCAGATGATAGTTATAGGCGGAAAAGAAAGCTCGAACACAAAAAAATTGCTGGATTTATGTTCCAAATATTGTGACAAAATTCAGCCATTAGAAAAAC
>JAFSFN010000014.1 GCA_017435185.1 Clostridia bacterium
AGTATCTGAAGATAATGCATACTATTGTGGTGACGCTGGTGTTTTGTTTGATAAGAACAAAGAAACACTCATATACTATCCGCAAGGAAAGAGTGACGACTCTTATATAATTCCGGATGGTGTAACACATATAAAAGGGTGGGCGTTTGAAAGCTGCGGATATTTAACAAAATTAACAGTACCAAGCAGTGTTACAAACATAGAAGAATATGCGTTTATATGGTGCGACAACCTTACTATCTACGGTTCAAGCGGCTCATATGCCGAAACTTATGCAAAAGAGAATGAAATTCCCTTTGTAGCAGGAAAAGCACCTGAAAACACACCTTCGGTAAGCGTACCTGCAATCACGCCCAAGCCCGAAAGCGGATATGCTGTTGAAAACGGCGTGTTGAGCGGTGTTGATGAAAAGACGAGCTTGGAAGCTCTCGTTTCAAACCTTGAAAATGGTGAAAGCATAGTTATAACCAATGCAGACGGCGAAACCATAACTGACGAAAGCACACTTATCGGCACAGGCTACACTGTAAGCATAATTGATGCCGAAGGTAATATTATTGAAAGCGCAGCTGTTGTGGTCTTGGGTGACATGAACGGCGACGCAAATGCAAACTCACGAGATATTGCCGCTTTGCAGAAGCACTTGCTCGGAAGCACTGTTTTGAACGGTGTATATTTCACGGCAGGTGATATGAATATCGATGCCGCCGTCAATTCACGAGATATAGCTGCTTTGCAGAAGAAACTTATAGGCTGAAGTTAAAATTGCTCTTGGGAAGGTAAAAAATGAAAAGACCGCACCGAATTTTCGGTGCGGTCTTTATAGTGGGCGAAAAGAAAGCAAGCATAAAACATAAGAAAAAATTATTTTTGCACAAGCGGTTTACAAAACAGATGATAGGCGATATATTAATACTTGTATATTCTGCGGTACTATGCGCGGAAGAAAAAATAAAGGAGAGGCGAATAATGAAAACATTCACCAAAAAGCTCGTGGCGTTTGTCTTGGTGCTGTCTTTTGTTCTCACTGCTTGTTCGGGAACATTGACATTGGCTGCCGAGGCAATATATGACAATGCGTTTTTTGCTCAGCTTGAAGCTATCAATGAAGTAGCTGTAGCCGCTGAAACAAAAGCGCTTGATGAGGGTCTTGAAGGCGATGCAGTAATCGAAGCTGTAAAAGCAGCTTTGTTGGCTACAGACCTTGTAGACCCCGATTCATTTGAATACCTTGAAGACGACGAGGGCTTCTCTCACAAGTCTGCAATGGGTGCACATTGTGCATACAACTATCGTATAAACATGGCTGAATACGGCCGCACGGAAGAAGACTACTATAACGAAACAGTAGTTGAATCTGCGGCTAAAGAAGCAGGAAAAGGAAGCAACGATAAAAATGTTGTTCTCGTCGGTCCTTTCTACGGCTATCAGTCAGACTTCCTTGATACTTTCTATAAATCCAAGTCAAAAGCTGTCGCAGATTATATGGGCGGCATGTACACATTGCTCTCAGGCACTCACGCTTCGGTAACTTCAGTAGCTGAAGCTTGTAAAGATGCCGCTGTTGTTATATTCGACAGCCACGGTATGCTTTCAAGCAACAGATCTTACTTGTGTCTTACAAGCTCCGTAGGTATTGATAGCTCTGACTATACAGATGGTAACGCAGTTTATTTATCAAGCTATTCTCCCGCTCGTTATTTGGTAGACGGTGACTTGATTGTAGAAAAAGCAGGCGCAACATTCCCCAACACCCTCTTCTGGATGGGTATTTGCCAGGGCATGAGAACTACCACACTTTGCAATCCTTTGTATAACAACGGCGCAAGTGTTGTTTTCGGTTATTCAAGAGCAGTTTCTTTCGCAGGTGAAAAGAAGAATTGCGATTATTTCTTCTCATCCTTGATGGCAGGCAACACAGTTGCAACAGCCGCAAGCACAATGCGTTCAAAGAATCCTCCTCCGGATACATATGATAACGCATATCCCGTATTCCGTTCAGCTCAGGACGCTTATCCCTCAAACCTCACTAACCAGACGGTTAAGTCCACATTTAAGCTTCCCACAACTGCTACAGGTACTGCATCTTCATCTTCATACACATATGAGCAGACCTCAACGCTTACAAACGGCGAAAACTACCTCATCGGTTACACTTCCGGCAGTACAACATATCTTATGACAAGCACAAGTGACGGTGCATATGATGATTGCTTCCCATACTTTGTAGGCGCAAC
>JAFSFN010000085.1 GCA_017435185.1 Clostridia bacterium
CAAAAAAAGATGAGCTTATCACAAAACTTGATCCTGCAAGCAAAAGAATATTTGAAGAATTTCTCGAGTTGAATAATGAAGCACAGGAAATTGCAGTATCTAAACATTTTAAGCAAGGTTTTCGATTAGGACTCGTGATAACATCGCAAGCGTTTATAGGAGCGGAAGATTTGTCGCCGCTTATAGATTATCTTTATTAACATATAATACGTATACCAAAAGGATATCCGATTTTTGAGAATATTCTTTTGGCATACATAACGTTTTACCGGTCGCTTTTTCAAAAAGCGACCGGTAAATGGGTTAAACACCGTATTTTAATTAGAACTTACTCATTATGTCGTTGAGGCGGTAAAGTTCTTCGTTGAACTTCTTTGTTGTATTGAGTGCTTCTTCAAACGATACATCTATGATGGCGTTGTTGCGTATGCCGACTGCACGACCGCCTTGATGTGATTCAAGAAGGTCAACGGCTTTTGCGCCGAGGCGTGTTGCGAGAACACGGTCGGAGGTGGAGGGATCACCGCCACGCTGTATGTAACTGAGTACGACAGCTTTTGCCTCGACATCGGTGTGCGCCTTGAGAAAATCAACAAAGTCATCGGCGTGACCTGCGCCTTCGGCTATAATGACCATGCTGGTGAGGCGACCTTTGAGTTTGTTCATGGTAAGCTGTTTTGCCGCTTCGTCCCATGAAAGGGGACTTTCGGGTAGCAGTATGATGTCAGCAGGGCCTGCAAGACCTGCCCAGAGTGCGATATCACCGCAGTTTCTGCCCATAACTTCAACAACGCCTACACGGTCATGCGCACGCATCGTGTCACGAATCTTTGAGATTTCCGACATGACATTGTTTACTGCCGTGTCAAAACCAATGGTGAAATCGGTATAACCGAGGTCGTTGTCTATTGTGCCCGGAATACCTATTGTGCATATGCCTCGTTTTGCAAGCGCATTAGCACCGTTAAAACTGCCGTCGCCGCCTATGACGATAAGCCCGTCCATATTATAGGCCTGCATAACTTGAACAGCTTTTTCCTGACCTTCTTCAGAGCGGAACTCCTCGCTTCGTGCTGTGCGCAAGATTGTGCCGCCACGATCGATTATGCTGTGTACATCGGGATACTGAAGCTGCTTGATACGGCCCTCAATGAGCCCTGCGAAGCCGTGATAAATGCCCATGACATTGTAGCCTTTGTTAAGGCCTGCTTTAAGGACAGCACGTATTGCCGCATTCATACCCGGCGTATCGCCGCCGCTTGTTAATACTCCGAATCTTTTCATATAAACACCTCCGGTGTATAAATCAGTCTATTGACAGTCTTGCACCCTTGTCTGCGCCGCCGACGAGCTTTGCATAGCGTGAGAGCCAACCGCCTTTAAGAGGAATGTTGGACGGAGCAGGAGCTTGTTCCTTGCGGCGTCTTTCAAATTCTTCTTCCGAGACATCTGCGTTTACGCTGTATTCGGGAATGTTGACAGTTATCATATCGCCGTCACGCAAGAGACCGATTTCTCCGCCTACTGCTGCTTCGGGTGAAACATGACCTATTGATGCGCCTCTTGTTGCACCGCTGAAACGGCCATCGGTTATGAGTGCAACGGATTTGTCCAGCTTCATACCTGCGATGGCGCTTGTGGGGTTGAGCATTTCGCGCATGCCCGGTCCGCCCTTGGGGCCTTCATAGCGAATCACAACAACGTCGCCTGCTACTATCTTGCCTGCATAAATCGCCGCAATCGCCTCGTCTTCACTATTGAACACTTTGGCAGGGCCTGTATGAACGAGCATTTCTTCTGCAACTGCACTGCGTTTAACAACACAGCCGTTCTTTGCAATATTACCCCATAAAATCGCAAGACCGCCTGTTTCGCTGTAGGGATTTTCGGTGGAACGGATAGCGTTGTTATCGAGTATTTTTGCATTAGCCACATTTTCACCAACGGTCTTGCCTGTTGCGGTAATGAGATCGGGATTCAAATAGCCTGCTCTTATGAGTTCTGCCTGTACGGCACTTACACCGCCTGCGTAGTGCAAGTCGTGCATATGAGTTGAACCTGCGGGGGCAAGGTGGCACAGGTTGGGTATCTTGGAACTGTACTCATTGAATTTATCGAGCGAGAGTGAAACACCTGCTTCGCCTGCTATTGCAAGCAAATGGAGGACTGTGTTTGACGAACAGCCCAGTGCCATATCGCACATAATAGCGTTCATAACGGCATCTTCAGTGATGATGTCACGTGCTTTTATATTGCGCCGTATAAGTTCCATGACTGCCATACCTGCATGTTTTGCAAGCTGGAGGCGCTGACCCGATACGGCAGGAATGGTACCGTTTCCGGGAAGTGCTATGCCGATAGCTTCGCAAAGACAGTTCATGCTGTTGGCAGTATACATACCTGAGCAGCTTCCGCAGCCGGGACAGCAGTTTTCTTCGTAGAAGTCAAGCTCTGCATCGTCTATCAAATTTGCTTTTCTTGCACCGGTTGCTTCGAATATGCGTGAAAGACTTATTTCATTGCCCTGCGTATCCCTGCCTGAAAGCATGGGACCGCCGCTGCAAACGACGGTGGGAAGATTGAGACGGAGTGCGCCCATGAGCATACCCGGGACTATCTTGTCACAATTGGGGACAAGAACAAGACCGTCGAAGCAGTGAGCCATTGCCATCGTCTCAACACTGTCTGCGATGAGGTCACGGCTGGCGAGTGAGTATTTCATGCCCTGATGACCCATTGCAATACCGTCACACACGCCGATAGCCGGAACGAGAACGGGTGTGCCGCCTGCCATGCGTATGCCTGCTTTAACA
>JAFSFN010000001.1 GCA_017435185.1 Clostridia bacterium
CAACCGCCGCACAACTTCTCACGCAGCCGTTTATCTCATATGGAATTCCCACTGAAAATACAAGCTGAAGATGTCGTGTTTCGCGACATATCCTTTCAAGCTCATTCATCGCCGCTCTGAGCATTATCGGTTGACGCATGAGCGTACCCATGGTTGCTCCCACAAGACACAATTCAGGCAGTACCAAATAATCTACGCCTTTTTCACCGGCAGATTTTATTGTTTTTATTATTGAATCGGCATTGGCGTTCACATCACCCAATACAAGACGGGGCGAAGCTGCCGCAAGTTTTACCTTTGGCTTATATGCACTTACTTTCTGTGCCGCATTCATGCCCATGCCTCCCATTTTTATATGTTTTATTATTATAGCATAAGTATTACCGTTATTGCAAAAAAAGGAAGCCCATAAAAGCTTCCTTTTTCAAAAATTTTTTATCTTTTTATCAAAGATTAGAATTTCATGCCGTTGAACTTAACGCCCGGGCCCATTGTTGTGGAAACAACAAGGCTCTTGATGTATGTGCCCTTTGCTGCTGCGGGCTTTGCCTTGATGATAGCTTCCATCAAAGTCTGGAGGTTTTCGGAGATTTTTTCAACGCCGAATGAAACCTTGCCTACGGGAACATGGACGATACTTGTCTTGTCTACACGATATTCAACCTTACCGGCTTTAATATCTGCGATAGCCTTTGCAATGTCCATCGTAACTGTGCCGCTCTTGGGGTTAGGCATCAAGCCCTTAGGACCGAGAACACGAGCGATACGGCCTACAACGCCCATCATATCAGGTGTTGCTACGCAAACATCAAAATCGAACCAGTTCTCTGTCTGGATCTTGTGGATAAGGTCTTCATCGCCAACATATTCTGCGCCGGCTTCCTGAGCTTCCTTAGCCTTTTCACCCTTTGCAAATACCAAAACCTTGATTTTCTTACCTGTGCCGTGGGGCAAAACAACTGCGCCACGAACCTGCTGATCTGCGTGACGGGGGTCAACACCCAAGCGAACAGATACTTCAACAGTTTCATCAAACTTCGCCTTGCCTGTTGCCAAGACTGCTGCTATACCTTCCTGGGGATCATACAGCTTCTGCTTGTCAATAGTCTTGACGCTGTCGTTATATTTCTTACCATGCTTCATAATTTTTTAATCCTCCCTGTGGTAATAACGGCTTATGCCTCCCACAATCACTATTTAGTCAGCCACGGTAATGCCCATGCTGCGTGCAGTACCGGCTATCATGCTCATTGCGCTTTCAACAGATGCTGCATTGAGGTCAGGCATCTTGAGCTCTGCGATCTCTTTGATCTGAGCCTTTGTGATTGAAGCAACCTTCTGTGTGTTAGGTCTGCCAGATGCTGTCTCGATGCCGCAAGCCTTTTTGATAAGGACAGGAGCAGGAGGTGTCTTTGTGATGAAAGTAAAGGAACGATCCTGATATACTGTGATAACAACAGGGATTATCAGGCCGCCCTGCTTTGCTGTCTTTTCATTGAACTCTTTACAGAAGCCCATGATGTTAACGCCGTGCTGGCCCAATGCGGGACCTACCGGCGGTGCCGGTGTAGCCTTGCCGGCCGGGATCTGCAACTTAATGTATCCCGTAATCTTCTTCGCCATTTGTGGTTTCCTCCTAAAAATAATGTGGTGCGAGCGGCAGGTTTTGACGCTGCCTCCCACTATGCAAACTCACCTCCGAAAAGGCGAGCAACATAACAAAGTTATATCTTCTGAACCTGAATGAAATCAAGTTCAACACGAGTGTCACGGCCGAACATTGAAACAACGACCTTGATCTTTTGACGCTCTGTGTCAAGACCTTCTACCGTACCGATGAAGTTCTCCAACGGGCCGGAGATTATGCGAACATTTTCGCCGACAGTAATGTCGAGCCTGATCGGGATGCGCTCAACACCCATTGCCGTAACTTCTTCATCAGAAAGGGGAATGGGTTTTGATCCCGGGCCAACGAACCCTGTGACGCCTCGGGTATTGCGGACGACATACCATGTGTTGTCGTTCATAATCATCTTTACCATGACATATCCGGGGTATACCTTGCGCTGTATCACCTTACGCTTGCCGTCTTTTGCTTCAATGACTTCTTCCGTAGGATACTTTACTTCAAGAATCAAGTCCCCGAGATTGCGGTTTTCAACCGTCTTCTCAAGGTCTTCCTTGACTTTATTTTCATAACCCGAATAGGTATGTACTACATACCATTTTGCTTCTTCGGACATATGCTCTCCTTAAAGCGCGGCCAACAGGCCCAAGCCATTACCGAAAGCAAAATCCAACACACCGATTATTACGGCAAATATAGCAATAAAGCCGATAACCGTGAGTGTATACGAAACAAGCTCCTTCTTTGTGGGCCATGTGACCTTCTTGAGCTCGCCCCACACATCCTTGAAGAATCTGCCTATTGAGCGCTTATTCTGCTTTTCTTTCTTTTCTTTTTTTGCCGGACTGTTAGTTTCCTTCTTAGCCATTATATCGCCCTTTCCAGCTTATTTGCTTTCCTTATGAACGGTGTGCTTGTGGCAGAAACGGCAATACTTGCTGAACTCGATACGATCGGGATCGTTCTTCTTGTTCTTGAAAGTATTGTAGTTTCTCTGCTTACATTCTGTGCAAGCCAATGTGATTTTAACGCGCATAATATAACCTCCTATGCCGAAAAGATGAACATACCAAAATAAAGCCCCTTTTAGAGGGGTACTGGGATAATTTATCACATACTCGTGTTCATGTCAACCGATTTATTCAGTATTTTTGCCTTTTTCGGGCACTTTTTTTAAGCTCTTGTGCTTCTTCTTGTCGCTTGTCCATATATATTGTGTTCAGAAAAAGCCTCTCGACTTTTTCTGCATCTTTATTTTAAGCCAATAGCCGCTTCCGTCACTTGCGCGCATGAATTTTTTGAAACCGTTTCTCGTCATCATGGGATTTACCGGTGAATATTCTCCGGGCAATGCATATATTATCAGCCGCATACCGTCCTTTACCGCCTGACCCTCAAGATAGTGTCTTTTTGTTCCCGGATATTCAATTCTTTTCCATACCGAACGAGGAAAAGCATCGGGAAAAGGATTAAAGAACGCCTTATCGCTGACACTTCCGCTTTCTTCAAGCGGTGCAAACAACTCCCTGGCTTTCTGCAATATATTACGCATAGCCTCCGAGCCGAACTCTTCGTCTTTTACGGAATCTGCTTCCCTGATAACTTCCTTTACTTCATTTTGCCTTGCAAACGCCTTGTTCTGCATCTGCATTATCTCACTTTTCATGCGAGCTGTCTCGCTTTGCGACATTTTTCCGCCACTGAGAATAAACACGGGGCCTTCCTGTCCGTTCTTTACCGCAAACGCCGCTTTCACATTGAACACTTCCTGTATTCTTCCGTAGTGGTTCGCATCAAGCTCTGTCCGATATATACGTCCCTTGTCCGAAACAAGATACAACGAGATTGCTTCGCTGATTTTTCCGCGTGCAAAAAGTCTCACATGAACTACACCGTTCATGTCTTCAACACGCAGTGTTCCCGACAAACCGTTGCCGTAAAGCGCCAATATTTTCTGCATAAAAAACTCCTTCGTACTATGTCTGCTATATAAATACGAAGGAGTGCTTGCCATTATTACATGCTTGCCGTTTTATTGTTTTTGACGCCATGAGCAATAGGTTCCCACTTAACATCCTTACTGAACAATGCTATTACCGCAAGCGGTATATATGTTGCAACAAACGCAGGGAACATGAGCAAATACAGTATTTTCTTGCCTGCACTGAGCGGCACTCTTTTCCAACACCCCAGCACCGGTACAAGAGCCATAAAAATAAACGCGGAATACAACCCACCTAAATAACCCAGCGCAATAAGAATTGCTTGCAGAACACTTGATGCTGTGAGCATGTTGAATATGCAACTTGCAATGCCCACGATACCGCCTATAGCAGTAAGATATACATAGCTTACTGCACTCACAAAAAAGTCATAGCAAGTAAACCGATTTTCGCTTTTGAATATCCCCTTGAGTAGCTCCTTGAAATATCTGTTTGTCACCTGCACTGTGCCCTTAAGCCAGCGTTTGCGCTGTTTCCACGACTGAGAAAAAGTTATTGGCTGTTCGTCATAGAATATCGCATCATGGCAATAGACTGATTTTTCACCTTTTAGCACCTGTTCGGTTATAAATTCAGAATCTTCCGCCAGGCACACATAATGCCAGCCGTTTTCTTTTTTGATTATATCGGAACTCATAAGCCAGCCTGTACCGGTGACCATAGTGCTTGCACCTATTATAGTGCGCGCTCTGTGCATAACAAAGCAATCTCGCATAAAATAATAACCGTTTGCTGTAGCTATGAAGCCGTCCTTAAAATTTGAAGCACACCTGTAGCCCGTAGCTATTCTTGCGCCATTGTCGAACACATCATTCATGCGAGCGGTGTAATTTTTGTTAAGCGTATTGTCGGCATCGAACACGAAGAAGCCTTCACATTTCATTGCTTCTTCATCTTTCAAAAGCTCATCAAACAACGCTTCCAGTGCATATCCCTTGCCAACTTTTTCTTTATTAAAGCGTTCAAACACTTTTGTTGCGCCTGCCATTCGCGCACAAGTTGCAGTATTGTCAATACAATTATCGGCCATTACATATATATTTATAAGTTCCTGTGGATAGTCCTGAGCTTTTATGCTGCTTATCAAATTGCCTATAACTGCCTCTTCGTTTCTGGCGCATATTATAAAACCGTATCTGTGGTTCTTCTTTGCCTTTTTTGTTTCGGGATTGAATAAGAGCGTTATTATCATGTAAATATTTGTATGAAAATAACACAGCACAAAAAGAATGCCTATCACAACTCCCAAATAAATAAAAATCTTGCCTATTATCTCTTCCACGACACTTGTTGCTCCCTGATTTAATACAGCCGTTTTTCAAATTACATTAAATACAAATTCTCGCAATTTTGCCGTATCACCGTCAAAATTATAGCCTGCCATACCGCAGTTTTTTGCCCCATCTACATTTTGAGGAAGATCATCTACAAAAAGGCATTCATTAGGCACGAGCGAGTATTTCTCAAACAAATACTCAAAAATCTCTTTGGCGGGTTTTGCCAGTTTTATATCGGCAGAAAACACCTTGCCGTCAAATATATCAAGCACTTCAAATATTTTGCTTTTTTCCGAGAAATAAGTGGGCGCATTTGAAAGTAAATATATTCCTCTGCCATCAGCCTTGAGGTCGCGAATAAGTTCTTCCATTCCTTCTACTTTAGGCAAAAACAAATACCAATCACGCATTAATGCTGCCACGTTATCGCGCAATCTTGCAGGCACAAGCGACATCGCCCTCTCTGTATATACCTCGTATTCTATTC
>JAFSFN010000086.1 GCA_017435185.1 Clostridia bacterium
ATCTTTTCGGCGCTCTGGTCGATAAGGTTGTGTTCATAAGCCTTGAGTTTGATACGGATCTTCTGATTTGCCATATTTTTTATTCCTCCTTTTAAGTCTCGGGCTGTACACGCAACCGTGTGTGTCGCTCTTAAAAATTTTGCAGCGACGCACCGTTATGCGTCACTTCATTGCCCGTTGCCCGTCCGTGGGGCATTATCCTTTTGCGGAAATTACCCGGATGGCAAATGCCGGCAACCTCCCGCAAAGGGTGAAAAGCGGTGCAATTTCGCTTTTCTTCTGCGCGTGGGCGGACTTAAAGCCCACCGCACACGCATAACATATTACCTCATATTTGCAAGCATTGCAAGGGTTTTCTTTGTTTTTTCAAGTATTTTCCCTGCTGTTTATACAAATAGCAGGTCATTCATCCCAAAGTTAAGATTATGGCTGTTTTCGATTTATTCTTCATAAGTCAGATACAATTCGTTGCCCGGAATCTCGCCGCCCATGCTTTGAGCATCCATGCCGTACAGTATCTCTACAGTATTGCGTGCCATCTCAAGCATCGGCGTGCCGACCACGCAGACGATATTTGCCGCCTCAACGGAATTAAGCGCAATACTTTTATTCTCAGTTATTCCGGTATCTGCCATTATCTGTGCTGCAGCATCTGTATCTTCATTAATAAACTCAACAGAATCACCAAAGCTGCTTATGAAGCTCTTTATCGCCTGTTCATTTGCCTCTGCAAAATCAGCTTTCACTATAAGACAGCCCTGCGCAATTATTGAAGAAGTTATATTGAGCCACTCATTGTTCAAGTCAACAACTACATTTATATCAGTCGAATGTCCCTTTGTGTTTTCAAGCAGACTTGCAGTCTGCGGTTGAGGGAGCATGATAGTCTCTGCTTCACCGCTGATTACGGCCGCAAGCAGCTCATCATAATTTGCTTTATATTCCACGGTAACTTTGTCAGTTATATCATTACGCATCAATATATAATTAAGTATATACTCCTCCGTCATGCCCTGCTGATACGAATATACCGTCTTCCCCGCAAGGTCGGCTATGTTTTTCACTTCGCCTGTGCAATCAAGGATATTGAGTGCGCAAAGATTCGTGACGGCAAACAAACGCACGTTTCCTTCAGTCTCGTTGTACAACTTTCCTGCCATATTAAGCGGAACAGTAGCTATATCTATCTCTCCGTTTATAAACATAGTCTTGAGTTCATCGGCCGTTTCTGCAATTTCCACATCGCCGTATTCACCGGAGTTTATAATTCCTGTCATACTCATTGCGCAATAACCGCTCAATGCGCCCAAAGTTAAATCTACAGGTTCAGCCGTCGGCAAAACAGACTCTTGTGCTCCGCTATTGCAACCTGTAACCGAAAACAGACTTATAACCATCATAAGAACAATAGAAATGACCTTTTTCATTCCGAAACCTCCGAACAAACTTGCTATATATTTTTCATCCTTTCTATTTTACCTTCTTTTTTTCACTTGTCCATCCCCTGTATAAATTTGTGCGTTTTCAGATGCAATTTTCTCGCAATTTTTGTGCATTTAAGTTGCACTTTACTTTGCATTTTATAAGAGTTATAATGTTTACGGTAAAAGAAGTTTAAGCACGCAGAAATGCGCGCTTCTTTTTTTGCCTTTTTTTATTTTGGGCGATGCCGGCCGAAACAGGCATGGCGGTCATGCGTAATGGTCCGGAACGTAGTGCAAGGCCGCTCACAGGAGAAAAAATGGATAATAAAAAGAAAGACTTGCTCTTTCAGGAGCTTGCAGACGCAGGCATAAATTCTGACGAGGAAGTTCTTGATACTGCCGATACGGAAACCTCATCTGAAAGCGAAGAAAAGGCTCCAGGCGCTATTCCCGATGAAATCGCACTGGAAATCGGCAGAGCAGTTATTGAACAGCTTACAGCTTCGGGCGAACTTGATGCCGAAGCGGCAGCGGAACTTTTGATGGAGAGTGCTCCCGACAGAAGTAATGCAGGTCTTGCAGCACTGAGCGCAAAAGCAGCAAACGAATTGGTTCGTCTGAAAGAAGCCGGCAAGCTCAACGGCAATATAGACGATTATGTTGCCGACCCCGAGTTTGTAAAACTTTTGTATGATATGCCGACACGAGCTGCAGTACGCATCTACGACCTTCAGAAGCAGGCAAGCAAGTCAGGCATGAGTGATGCCGATGCCGTTGCGAAAGCGGAGCAGAGCATAATTGAAAAACTTTTGGCAAGAAAAGCACTGCCAAAATCTACCAAAAGCAGTGTTGCCGCTTCACCCGAGGTCGATTATTCAAATATGTCATCGGAACAGTTCCGCGAGCTCAGCAAGCGTGTCAAGAAAGCGGCAAGCGATGGCATGAAAGTCAGAATATAAATTTTAATTTAAGTAAGGAGAAAAAACATGAGTACAATCAATACAACTTTGAACACAAACGCTACAACCGGCACAAACAAAACTTATTACGACAGACAGCTCTTGGAAAGCGCAAAGACACGCTTCGTTCACGCTTCTTTTGGTCAGAAGCGTCCCATCCCCCGCAACAGCGGCAAGCGTGTTGAATTCCGCAGATGGAATGTCTTTGATGCAAAAGATGCACTTACGGCTTTGGAAGAAGGCGTGACACCGAGCGGTCAGGCTTTGTCTCAGAGCATCGTCGAATCTAAGGTCAATCAGTACGGCGCATATGTTGAGGTAAGTGATGTTCTCGATATGACAGCATACGACCAGGTAATAAACGACAGCGCGGAACTTTTGGGCGAACAGCTCGGCACAGTTGTTGAGTGGGTAACACGAGACGCTTTGTCTTCGGGCAACAATGTCCAGCGTGCTAACGGCAAAACAGAAAGAACGAGTCTTACTGCTGATGATAAGCTCACGGTCGATGAAATCCGAAAGGCTGTCCGCACCCTCAAGCGTGCTAAGGCACGTCCGTTCAATGACGGTTCGAGAAAACCCCACTATATTTGCATCTGTTCACCCGAGGCAACATACGACTTGCAGAACGACCAGCTTTGGCAGGATGTTTCAAAGTATTCCAATGCAGAGCAGATATACAGCGGCGAGATCGGCCGCTTGTTCGGCGTAGTTTTTGTTGAATCCACAGAGAGCAAGGTATTCAAGCAGAGCGTGCATAACCTTACACTTGATCCGGTTACCAACAGCAAATCTGTAAAACTTATGATTGCTCCCACTGAGGAAGAGCTCGCCTACTATTCCGTCCCCGGAAACACGGTAACAATTGGTGAACAAGAGTTTACAATAAGTGGTTACACCAAGGAAGTAAACACTTTGCATCTCACAAGCGGCGTGACCGCAATAGGCGGCACTATAGTCTACAGTACCGATGCCGGCGCTATAGATGAAAACGGAAAGGGAATGGATGTCCACTCCACTCTCATATTCGGCAAGGACGCCTACGGCGTTGTCGATATCGAAGGCAATGGCGCTTTGGAAATAATCATAAAGCCTCACGGCAGTTCAGGCACAGCAGACCCGCTCAACCAGAGAGGCACTGTCGGCGCAAAGGTAGCAGCTTATGCCGCAACCATACTTAACGACTTGTGGCTCTTGAGAATTGAACACGCAGTCAGCAACTGACAATAATTATTCAAGCCGCTTCACTTTCGTGGAGCGGCTTCCTTATTTTTACTAATTTATTTTAGGAGGTCAAATATATGAAGTACATCACAGATACAGAAATCGACCGTATCAGCGGCGAAACAGGCAAAAACCTTAGCGCAGAGCCGAAGGTCAAGCTCATCATCGCACAGAAACCCGGTTTTGAGGACACACCCTGGGAAGGCGGCATAAACGGCCACTTTTTCAGAATACAGCGTGGAGTTGAAGTGCTTGTTCCTTCAAGCATAGCTGCACTTATCATGTCAAACGAGCAAGTTAACATACTCAGCGACAACAAAACAAAGGCCTACAAAAACGGAAGCGGAAAAAAGCTCTCTGCGTAGGCTTTAATTTCAAAAGGAGGGCAACACATGACATTGAATGACATAATCGTATCGGCACTGGCACAGCTTGACAGGGGGCATGACGCTCAAAATCTCGATATATGGCGAGACAAGCTCACAAGGTTTGCAGATGAAGCCATAATAGACCTTGCATCGGTCATAAAGCCGCGCCGTACAGACACTGTTACAGTTTCGGGAAAGACACTCGATGTAAGAACTCTTCCCCGCCAATGTGTGAAAGTGCTGTCAGTAAAAAAAGATGATGTTATGCTCTTGTTCAAGGATGACAGCACATCTTCAGAAATATTCATACCCGCCCTGAATGACACGGATACGGTAAACATAACCTACATATACATTCCGGGCACCCTCTCTTCAGCTACGGACGAGCCCGAGATACCCAAATGGTATCACGGGCTCATTGTCTGTTATGTGGTGGCAAGAGAACGCAGTTCGGGCGAAGTCGGGATTCAAAAGGGCGGAAACATTTATTTTCAGATGTACGAAGCAGGCAAACGAAATATTCGTCCGCATCTGGGAAGCATTGAGAACTATAAACTTCTGAACAGGTGGTGATACGCTTGTCCAGAAAACAATATCGAATAGATGAATTTATAGGTATCAATCAATCCTGCACTGAAAATGTTCTTTCCAGTGCATTTACTTGCGATGCCTGCAATATGGACACAACGCGCGGCAGTCTCAATGTTGCCAAGGGTTATGTTAAACACATAGAGAATCCCGTTCCCGACAAATATTCAATATACCGCATGACCACATTCACGGGCAGTGACGGCATAATGCAGTACATAGTTGCCACGAACACCGCCATTTATTCTTCACGCGGCACCACCTGGACGAAGATATACGACTACGGTTCACAGCTTGCAATGTGCAGATTTGATTTTTTGCAGGCAAAAATAGGCTCCGTTGACTATCTGCTGATAAGCTGCGGTGAACGCCAGATGGTGAAATATGACGGCGAGACCGCCTCTTTGTTCGGCTCACAGGAAATGTTATCGAACAGGTCGGTATTA
>JAFSFN010000087.1 GCA_017435185.1 Clostridia bacterium
CGGATGAAGAGCATCCGCTTTCCACATCGGAGATTATTACATACTTTGGAGAGAATGATATCGTAACCGACCGCAGAACTGTTAAAGCAGATGCAGAGTTGCTTGCAGCGCTTGGATATGATGTTATTACGGTGCGCGGCGCACAGAATATGTACTTCATCGGTTCCCGTACCTTTGAACTGCCCGAAGTGCGCCTGCTTATGGACGCAGTCTGCGCCTTGAGATTCATCACACCGGCGGAACGGGTCTGGGGCTTTCTATCGTGAAACATGCCGCGCAGTATCACCACGGGAAGATATCCGTGAAAAGTGAATGCGGAAAGGGGACGAATATTTCAATATTGTTTGATACGGCAAATGAGTAAATGGTGGGGTGTCCGGTTTTATGATGTTTGACCGAAAATGGTTGGCTGTCTGAAAAGACAGCGGAAGAAAGCATATCTATATTGTCAAAGTTGTCCAAAACAAAAAGCACATCGTAAGATGTGCTTTTTGTTTTGACCGCTGTAATTTAAGCCGCGGCTTTATCGTTGAATGATTTGTTTTCTTGATAGCAAATGCAGATGTGACATGATATACTGTAAGCAAGTAATTTATATGTATATATGGAGGTAGTTTTATGAGAAAAGTCAGCAGTATTTTATGGGGTATCGTGCTTATTGCTGTAGGTGCGGTACTTTCGCTTAATGCTTTTAATATCACCGATATTGAAATATTCTTCGATGGATGGTGGACATTGATTATTATCATACCGTGTGCGATAGGGCTTGTAAGCGAAAAAGAAAAGCTCGGCAATGCAATAGGTCTGCTTATTGGTGTTTTTCTGCTTTTGTGCTGTCTCAATGTGATTGAGTTTGACATGATATGGAAACTGGCACTGCCTGTTATAATCATAATGATTGGTATAAAACTCATATTTGGCGGCATATTCAGCGGCAAGAGTGCTCAGATGCTTAAAAAGGCAAAGGAGAACGGCGCTGATGTAAAAAACGGTTTTGCCGCTTTCTCGGGACAGGACATGAATTTTGACGGCGAAGTATTCAACGGAGCAGAACTTAATGCTGTTTTCGGCGGTGTGAAGTGCGACTTGAGAAATGCAATAATTCAGAATGATTGTGTTATCACAACATCTTGTATATTCGGCGGAATTGATATCTTGCTTCCCGATCATGTAAATGTTAAGGTCAATTCAAATTCATTATTCGGCGGTGTGTCCGATAAAAAACATTCCAACTCCAAAGATAATACCGTGACTGTATATATAAACAGCACTTGCATATTCGGAGGTGTTGATATCAAATGAAACCATGGCAGAAGACAATAAAATATCTTGCACTGGCATTTGCGATACTTTTGAGTGTAAGCATAATAAGCGGTATAATCGGAGTGTTTGCGTCCTTCTCGTTCGTATTCGGCAGGGATGATAATGTGGGTGAAATGCAGGCTTTTGATATAAAAAGCTCGATAGACAGCATAGAAGTGGATATTGGTGCGACAGAGCTTACTATAAAAGAAGGCAATGCTTTCAAGGTTGAAAGCAATCACAGGCACCTGACTGTTAAAGAGAATAATGGCTGTCTTGAGATAATCGAAAAGAAGCAGATGTTTGTTTCGTATACAGGCAAAACAAGTCTGACGCTGTATGTGCCTGCAAATTTCGTGTTTGAAACGGCGGATATTACAACTGGTTCAGGAAGAGTAAATATACAAAATCTCAGTGCTCACAGGCTCAAACTCGAACTCGGCGCCGGTGAGGTTAATATAGAACGTCTTATGGCAAATATCGAGGCTGATATAAACGGCGGAACAGGCAAGTATACCGTTAAGAACGGTAATATCAATAATCTCGACATGGAAATGGGTGTGGGCGAGATGAATCTTTCAAGCAGACTCACGGGCGATTGTTCGATGTCATATGGCATCGGCGCCGCTAATATCGTTCTTTTCGGAAATGAATCTGATTACAGTATTGAAATCGAAAACGGTATCGGCCATGCGACGCTCAATGGAGAAAGCATGCAGGATAATGTTGTGTACGGCAACGGCAAAACAGATATAGATATAGAAGGCGGCATAGGCGATCTTAAAATAAAAATTGAACAGAACAATGCCGAATAATATAGCTTTAATGCCTTATTTTTTGCTTGCGATTTAGTTAAATATGTGTTAACACGCATGCGATTATTATTAAAGCTCTTGCAAAACAAAATGGGTCATGCTACAATACCTTGTGCCAAGAGATGGTGAATAACAACATTATGTTGTGTTAATGCAATAACGAAGTTTTCGGAGGTACCGTATTATGTCTGATCTGCCGCCTGCAATGATAAGAAAGCGCGACGGTTCACTTGTTCCTTTTGATTCGCTCAAAATATTGGAAGCGATAAGAAAGGCGAGTGATGCTACACCCACTCAGCCCATACCGGCTAGTGCGCTTGCTTCCATCACAAAACAGATAATAGCAAAAATTCAGTCAGGAGAAAGCCCCACTGTTGAACAGGTGCAGGACAAGGTCGAAGAGACGCTTGTTGAAGCAGGGTATTTTCATGTTGCGAAAGCATATATTCTCTATCGTGCAGAGCACACCAAAGTCCGTCAGAGCGAGATGGATTTGGTCGATATATATCGTGAATTGACTTTCTCCGATGCACGAGATGCCGATATAAAGCGTGAAAACGCCAACATTGATGCAGACACATCAATGGGCACGATGTTAAAATACGGTTCCGAAGGCAGTAACTATTTTGTAAACAACTATATTTTGCCCAAGGATATGGCGGCAGCGCATGTCGGCGGCGATATCCATATACATGACAAAGATTTCTATATGCTAACGGAAACTTGCTGTCAGATTGACCTTTTGAAGTTGTTCCACGGTGGTTTTTCCACGGGTCATGGCTATTTGAGAGAGCCCAACAGCATCGCCAGTTATTCGGCGCTTGCATGCATAGCCATTCAGGCAAACCAGAATGAAATGCATGGCGGACAGTCGATACCCAACTTCGATTTTTCGATGGCTCCCGGCGTAAAGAAAACTTACGAAAAAGAATATAAAGAGGCTTTGTCCCAGTATATAGAGCTCAAG
>JAFSFN010000088.1 GCA_017435185.1 Clostridia bacterium
GGCGCCGCTGTGGTCGTGGTGAACACTTACAACATTTGCACCGAGGTCGGCAATGATTGCCGAAACTTCTTTAAGCTGACCGGGTTTGTCGAGCATTTCGATAGTGATATCGCCCGTTCTGCCTGCTGTGAGCAAGCCTCTGTCTATAACTCTTGAAAGACTTGTAACGTCTATATTGCCTCCCGATACTATGCAGGCAACATTCTTGCCATTAATGGGGAATTTATCGAACATTACTGCCGCAACTGCAACTGCACCTGCGCCTTCGGATATGAGCTTGTGCTGTTCGATAAGTGCGAGTATTGCGGCGGCGATTTCGTCATCGGTTACTGTTGCGAAAGCGTCAACATACTGGTGGCACATATCGAATGTTATCTTGCCCGGCTTTTTGACAGCAATACCGTCGGCAAAAGTGGAAACTCGCGAGAGACGAGTGCGCTTGTTATCTTCCTGAGAAGCTACCATGCTTGCAGCGCCTGCTGCCTGAACTCCGTATACTTTGCACTGAGGGTTAATACTTTTTATTGTGTATGCTATGCCTGAAATAAGACCGCCACCGCCGATGGGGACGATGACTGCGTCAAGGTCGGGAAGCTGGGACAAAAGCTCAAGTGCAATAGTACCCTGTCCTGCAATAACATCATCGTCATCGTAGGGGTGTATCATAACTGCACCGGTGCTTTCTGCGGCTTTTATGGCGGCGGCTTGTGCGTCATCATATACGCCGTCTACAAGCACAACATCTGCACCGTAGCTCTTTGTGGCCTCAACCTTGGATATGGGAGCGACAGCAGGTATATATATCGTGGCTTTAATGCCGTTTTTTTGTGCGCCGAGCGCAACGCCTTGTGCATGATTGCCTGCCGAGCATGCAATTACGCCGTGTTTGCGTTCGTCTTCGGATAATTCGGAGATTTTGAAATATGCACCACGGAGCTTAAAAGAGCCTGTGACCTGAAGATTTTCTGTCTTCAAATAAACCTCGCAATTTTTTGAAAGCCACGGAGAGTAAAGCACATCGGTTTTGCGGCTAACTGTGCTTAATGCTCTTTGTGCCTTATAGACCTTATCAAGAGTTACCATTTGTCAGAGTGTCTCCTTTGGCTTTTTAAGCTGTCTTTGTAAATACCATGTCGAAAGCTTCATAGGGCCAGTATGCTGAAAGCGTCATGGTGTCGTTTTCAACTTTGCACTCAAACTGGCAGTTGTAGTCTATACTTCCATTTATGAACCAAATATAGAAAGAAGAGGCTTCTTCCATGGTTGTTTCCGTGAGCTTTTCAAAGAAGTTGCAGTGATACTGTGAATTGTTATCAAAATCACGACCGTCCATGCCGTAGTCTTTGAGGAGATATTCATAGTCGGGAGTGAACTCTACTTTTACGAAATTGCCTTCATAGAATGTCAGTGTGCCGGCTTGCTCGCTGCTCCATATGCTTGATACGGGACCGGGTGTGGATTTTGATTCAGGATACAAAAGTTCGATTTCCTGGGTGTCTTTCTTTGAACAGGCTGTTGCCATTGCTAAAACAGCGATAACGAGAAGCATTGCAACAAAGCGTCTTTTCATGATAAATTCCTCCGATTAAACATATAAAATATAATGCTCTTAAGCAAACAGAACCATTTTAACATAAACAGGCGTTAAGCACAATTAAATTAACGGTTTTACAGTCTGCTTCCGAGCAGATTTATTGCGATGTTGAAAAATACGAGTATTGAAGCCGCATCTGTGAGCGTAGTTATCATGGGAGAAGCCATGATGGCCGGGTCAAGATGAAGCTTTTTTGCAAGCATGGGCAAAATACAGCCGAGTGATTTTGCGATACATACTGTGGCGATGAGTGTGAGGCTTACAGTGACAGCTACCCCGAGGTCTTGATATTGTATCCATATTCTGAAGAAGTTGACGAGAGAAAGCACGACACTGCACAAAAGTGCGACACGAATTTCTTTGAACCATACTTTGAAAAAATCAGAAAGTTCGATTTCATCAAGTGCCATACCTCTGATTATTATTGTGGATGCCTGACTGCCGCAGTTTCCGCCAGTACCCATGAGCATGGGTATGAATGAAACGAGCAGGGGCAGTGCCGATATGGCGGCTTCGTATTGTTCCATCATAGAACCCGTTATCATTGCTGAGAGCATGAGTATTACGAGCCAGATTATGCGGTTGCGAGCGAGCTTGAAAACGGATGTTTTTAGATATGTGTCCTCGCTTGGCACCATACCTGCCATCTTTTCAAAGTCTTCGGTGTTTTCTTCCTGCATGACATCAACAGCGTCGTCGATGGTGATGATGCCGACGAGCCTGTCTTCTTTGTCAACAACGGGAAGTGAAAGCATATCGTAACGAGAGAATACTTTTGCGACTTCTTCTTTATCGTCGAGAGTGTGGGCATATATGACATTTGTGCTCATTATATTGCCGACGGTAGTATCGGGGTCTGCCAAAAGAAGGTCTTTGACTGTGACAACGCCTTTGAGATGGCGTTCGCTGTCTATAACATAGCAGGTGTAGATGGTTTCCTTGTCAACGCCTGTTTTGCGTATGACATTAAAAGCCTGCGATACCGTGAGGCGGCTTTTGAAATAAACATATTCATTTGTCATCAAGCTGCCTGCGCTGTCGTCAGGATACTGAAGATATTGGTTTATGAGAGCCCTGTTTCTCTGACTTGCGTTTTTTAAGACCCTCATTACAACATTGGCGGGCATTTCTTCAACCATGTCAACAAAGTCATCAAGATACATATCATCGAGTATGTATTTGAGTTCGTTGTCCGATATGGCTTCGATTATGCCTTGCTGTGTGTCTGAATCCATGTATGCGAAAGATTCTGCCGCAAGCTCTTTGGGCATGAGACGGAAAAGTTTGAGCGAAATGTCACGCTCGCTGTTTTCTCTGAGCTCCTCAAAGACTTCGGCGACATCGACTGCATTCATGTTTTTTATTATCTGTTTTGCCTCGTGATATTTTTTATCGCTGAGGAAATCCAGGACTTTGTCAATCATGTGTGCTGCCTCCTGTAATAGCGGATAGCGCACATTTATTTATTGGTCGGAAACCGCGTGCCGTCCGCCTGTTAATGATATAAGTATATGTGTTCAGCGGGATATGGGTCGGCGTCCATTGCGGCTCCTCCTTTCAAATTGAAAAATACATTTCCCAACAGATATTGTATAACCCTTAAAGCTACTTTTCAAGCTGTTTTTCATCGGTATTTTCACATATTTGTCCGTCTTGTGCAAAACTTGTAAAAGCGGCGGTTTTCTTGACATGATAGGTTGCCTAAGCTTATAATGTATAAGACGAAATCTCATTATGGGGTTTTGTCGCAATTCATTTTTTTCTTTTTATTTAATTCATTCAACTTTATCCGGAGGAGGAGACATGAAGAAACTAAAATTATTTCCGGCGGAGCGTATGCGAGATATGCGCGAACTCGTCCAAAGGGCAGCAAAAAAGTATAATGGCGTTGTAGCATACAAACAGTATGATGAAAACGGTGATATCGTTGTCTACACTTTCAGACAGTTGCTTGAGGATATGAACGCTCTCGGCACGGTGCTTACAAACCGTGGCTATAGCGGCAAGCATTTTGCTGTTATAGGCGAAAGTTCTTATGAATGGATATTAAGTTATCTGGCAGTTGTCAACGGCGTCGGTGTAATCGTTCCCATTGATAAAGAACTTCCCAACGATGACATTGCAAAACTTATCAACAAAGCAGATGTAGACGGTATTTTCTTCTCAAAAACATTTGAAGGCGACATGGAAGATATTCTTTCAAAATGTCCCCGAGTAAAAACTACGATAATACTGAACCCTTCAGAGGGTGATACGAAATATCTTTCGCAGGCAAGCCTTATTGATGAAGGCAAGGCGCTTGTGAGAAACGGCAACAAAGAATATATAAATGCCGGAATAGATCCTGAAGTTATGTCCGTAATTATATTTACATCGGGCACGACAGGTGCGAACAAGGGCGTAATGCTCAGCCACAAGAACATAATGACGTCGCTTCATTCAGCATTTACCATGCACAGATTTGAAGGAACATCAATATCGGTTCTTCCCATACACCATACATATGAGTTCAATCTGAATGTTTTGGGATGCATCTATGCGGGCGTTACACTTTGCATTAATGACAGCTTAAAGCATGTCATGCCCAATCTGCAGACATATAAGCCTACATTCAGCCTTATGGTTCCGCTTATTGTGGAAAACATCTACAAGAACATTTGGAGAGAAGCTGAAAAGAGCGGCCTGGCTGCTCACATGAAGCAGGGTATATGGTTCAGCAATATACTGCGTAAATTCGGCATTGACAGACGCAGATATTATTTTAAGCCTGTACTGGATAAGTTCGGCGGCGAAATAAATATGATAGTCAGCGGCGCGGCTCCGCTTCGTCCCGAAGTTGTTAAAGGTCTTGACGATTTGGGCATAAGCGTATATAACGGATATGGAATAACCGAATGTTCGCCGCTTGTAGCATTTAACTGTGAGCTTTTGAATGTTCCCGGTTCAGTAGGTCGGCCCATTCCCGATGTTCAGGTGCGCATTGCAGAACCTGACGAAAAAGGTATCGGTGAAATTCAGGTCTTGGGCGATAATGTAATGATTGGATTCTATAAAGATGAAGAGGCTACAAAGGCTACATTTACGGATGACGGATGGTTTAAGACGGGCGATCTCGGTAAATTCGGCAAAAAGGGTGTGCTTGAGATAATGGGCCGTCAGAAGAACCTCATAATTCTTGCAAACGGCAAAAATGTTCATCCCGAAGAGCTTGAAGACTATCTTATGGATCATATTCCTTA
>JAFSFN010000089.1 GCA_017435185.1 Clostridia bacterium
AACAATCCTAAACATTTAGCAATTACTTCACTTATATTGGGTATTGTATCGTACATAACTATGATAACAGTCGCTATTCCTATTGTAACTTCCATCTTGGGTATAGTATTTGTTTCAAATCGTATGCTCATGCCTTTTTCGGATATAAGCAATATCGTTTCATCCTCGCTTGACATCTTCTGTATGCCCAAAAGTGCATCTCCGTCCTTGAGCGATATGGCTGCAAATCGCTTTGTGCGAAGCGCATATTCCTTGCCGTCCGTGAGCTTGATATTGCCTTTCTTTGTGAAGAACAGCAATTTTTCGTTCACTATTTCGGCTTCTTCAAACACGGCTATTACTTCTTCATCATTTTCAAGCGTTGTTACAGTGTTGAGATTTGCCGCCTTTGCAGCGGGCTTGCTCTCAGGCAATTCCTCGGCAAAAGCAGTGAAGCAGTTGCCCTTTGAAGTGAAGAACGCCAGTTTTTTATCGCTCGTTGTATGCATTATCTTAAGCGGACGTTCTCCCTCGCCAAGCTCGGAATTATATGCTTTTTTGAGCTGTTTTCTCATGCGGCTGCCGTTTATGAGCGTTATCACAACATCATCTATGACCTTAAACTCTGAAGTATCGACCACTATTTCTGTGTTCTCTTTCAAAAGCTCAGTCCTGCGCTCTGTGCCGTATTTCTCTTTTATCTCGGTGAGCTCTTCGATTATTACACTGCGCAGCTTTGACTTACTGTCAAGTATCGCCTGCAATTGCTTTATGAGTTTCTTTATTTCTTTATATTCTTTCTCTATGGCAACAAGCTCAAGATTTGTGAGTCTCTGCAATCGCAAATCGAGTATTGCCTGCGCCTGCACCTGTGTGAGCGAAAAGCGTTCCATCAAGCCGTCACGGGCAACTTTAGGCGTTTTGGAAGCACGAATGAGGGCTATGACCTCGTCGATATTGAGTATCGCCACCATGAGGCCTTCCAATATGTGCTCACGCTTTTTTGCCGCTTCAAGGTCGTACTTCGTGCGCCTTGTGACAACATCTTCCTGATGTTTTATGTAGTATGAGAGCATCTGCTTCAGTCCGAGCTGCTGCGGTTTGCCCTCGGCTATTGCGACCATATTAACGCCGAAAGTCATCTGCATATCGGAATATTTGAACAGATACTGCAGTATTTTATTGGCATCATAGTCTTTTTTTATTTCGATGACCGCACGAGTACCCATTCTGTCGGACTCGTCACGAATATCGCTTATGCCGGCGAACATAGCTTTCTTTTCTTGGCTGACCTTGAGTATGTCCTCAAGCATTTTTGCCTTGTTGACCTGATACGGAAGCTCGGTTATGACAATTAAACTCTTGCCGTTTTTGAGCTTTTCTATCTCGGTCTTGGCACGCATCGTTATCTTGGCTCTGCCTGTCTCGTATGCGGTGCGTATCTCATCGGAGTCAAGTATATAGCCGCCGGTCGGAAAATCGGGGCACGGCAGAACATTCATGAGCTCATCCAAGCTCACATCTTCATCGTTCATCTGCATTATAACGGCGTCTATCGTTTCAACAAGATTATGGGGCGGTATATTCGTCGCCAGACCTACCGCAATACCGCTTGCACCGTTTACGAGCAAGTTCGGAAAACGACCCGGCAAAATGTCGGGCTCTTTTAATGTATCGTCAAAATTGAGCGTGAACTTGACCGTGTCCTTGTCTATGTCACGCAAAAGCTCCAATGCAAGCGGCGTCATTCTCGCTTCGGTATAACGCATAGCGGCAGCGCAGTCACCGTCAACGCTTCCGAAATTGCCGTGTCCGTTGACAAGAGGCGCACGCATATTGAAATCCTGCGCCATGCGGACCATTGCATCATACACCGAAGTATCGCCGTGGGGATGATATTTACCAAGGCAGTCACCGACTATTCTCGCACTTTTTCTGTGCGGCTTGTCGGGTGAAAGCGAAAGCTCGCTCATTGTATATAATATTCGTCTCTGAACAGGCTTTAATCCGTCTTCCACCCTGGGCAGAGCTCTTTCGAGAATTACATGCTCGGCATAAGGTATCATGGATGAATGCATTATTTCGTCCATCGACCTGGGAATTATCGTCTCTGTGAGCAGTACGGGAGGCAGATCGTCTCTTTTCTTTGCCATTATGCTTCAGCTCCTTCCTTGACCGCCTGCTTGAGCTTGTTTTCAAACGCATCGGTCTTGTTGAAGTTTGCGTGTTCGCTTATATATTCTTTTCTCGGTCCTACCTTGTCGCCCATGAGCACCGTTACCAAATGCTCAACCTCAGCGGCATCCTCTATACCGACACACACGAGTGAACGATTTTCGGGGTTCATGGTTGTCTCCCAAAGCTGTTCGGGATTCATTTCGCCAAGGCCCTTGTATCTCTGTAATGCATAGCCGTTTCCGACTTTTTCTATTGCCTGCGAAAGCTCGCTGTCATCATAGGCATATATAACTTTACTGCCCTTTTGAACTTTATAAAGCGGCGGCAGACCGATATAGACATGACCGTTGGTTATCAGTTCACGCATATATCTGTAGAAGAATGTGAGCAGAATTGCTCTTATGTGTGCACCGTCCTGATCGGCATCGGATAATATTATTATTTTATTGTATTTGAGCGTTTCAATGTTGAAATCCTCGCCGATGCCTGTGCCGAGTGCAGTTATTATGGAGCGAAACTCATCGTTTGAAAGCACCGCTTCAAGACGCTTCTTCTCAACATTGAGCGGTTTGCCTCGAAGCGGAAGAATCGCCTGAAATCTTCTGTCACGACCCTGTTTTGCACTTCCGCCCGCACTGTCACCCTCGACTATGAAAAGCTCATTGAGTGCAGCATTTCTGCCTGTACAGCTTGAGAGCTTGCCGACAAGAGGAGCGTTTTCGAGCTTGCTCTTTTCGCGAGCCATAGTCTTTGCTTTGCGTGTGGTCTCACGCACTTTTGCCGCCTTGACCGCCTTATCGACCATTTTGCTCACTGTCTCGCCGTTTTTAAGGTCTTCAAGAAACGGTGTGAGTTTTTCGGTGACAGCATACTCAACGGCAGGACGCGCCTCGGTGTTGCCGAGCTTGGTCTTTGTCTGACCCTCGAACTGCACCGAACGCATTTTGAGTGATACAACGGCAGTTATGCCCTCTCTGAAATCCTCGCCTGCAAGTGATGGGTCTTTATCTTTTAATATCTGCATCTTGCGGCAGTAATCGTTCATGACCTTTGTGAGTGCGGCCTTAAAGCCCGTCTCATGAGTGCCGCCCTCGCCTGTTGCTATATTGTTGACATATGAGAAAAGGTTCTCCGTATAGCCGTCATTGTGCTGAAAAGCGACCTCGACAACTATTCCGTCCTTAGTTGCACTGAAACAAATGGGTTCATCATAGAGCGTTGTCTTGTCTTCATTCATGTACTTCACAAAGTCGGACAAGCCGCCGCCGAAGCAATATTCTTTATTCTTTTTGTTGCCCCATTCACGCTGGTCTTCCAGTTTGAATGTGACACCTTTATTGAGGTACGCCAGCTCACGCAGACGCTTTGCTATCGTTTCAAAATTCATGTCGAGAGTTTCAAAAACACGCTTATCGGGCAGGAATGTTACCTTTGTGCCCTGTCTCCTCGTGCGTCCTGTTTCGGTAAGCGGAGCTATGGGACGACCCGAAACGATTTTCGAGCCCTCCTGATAGCTTTCAAAACGCTGATTATACACTTTTCCGCCTGTGCAGACTTCAACATCGACATATTCGGAAAGTGCATTGACGACTGACGCACCCACACCGTGAAGACCGCCTGAATAGCCATATGAATCATTGCCGAACTTGCCGCCTGCATGAAGCTGTGTGAAAACCACTTCAACACCCGACACACCGAGCTTTTCATGTATTCCCACGGGAATTCCTCTGCCGTTGTCCTCAACGGTAACGGAACGGTCTCTGTGCAAAGTTACGCACACTTCATCCGCATAACCGTTTGCCGCCTCGTCAACCGAGTTGTCCACTATCTCCCAAAGCATATGATGCAGACCGCGAAGCCCCGTACGTCCGATATACATACCGGGACGCATGCGCACCGCTTCAAGTCCTTCCATGACCTTGATATCACTGACTGAATACTCTTTCGACATTATTACACCCTATATACAATATTTGGTAGCATTGCCCGGGCAATACTACCAAATATTATAAATCAGCAACGCCATATTTGTAAACCAAAAAAACGTGGTTCTTTCATGGGGTTCCACCCCGAACCTCTTTTTCGCAGGGCGCGCTGCCCTTTGCCCCGGTCGCTTTTGAAAAAGCGACGGAAAACAGTTTGTAAGGGGCGCCGCCCCTTTTACCCCGCCGACTTTTTGAAAAAAGTCGTCAAAAACAATGGGGGGAAATAATAAAAGAAACTCGAAAGCGTTTAGGGTTCAATAGCATTCAACCACAAAACCAACTTTCAAGCGTTAGAGGCTTTAATAGCATTCGGCGGCGTTTTTGCGGGGTTCCACCCCGCACCCCGGTCGCTTTTGAAAAAGCGACGGAAAACAAACAAGGGAAATAATAAAAGAAACTCGAAAGCGTTTAGGCTTTAATAG
>JAFSFN010000090.1 GCA_017435185.1 Clostridia bacterium
CAAGGTGGTGTGTCTGCTCGATAAGCCCGAACGCCGTGAGTGCGAAATAACACCTGATTACAGCGGCTTCAATATCCCCAACGAGTTTGCTGTTGGTTACGGTCTTGACTATGCAGGTTGTTATCGCAATTTGCCGTATATAGGTGTTTTGAAAAGAGAAGTATACGGCGGCTGAAAATATTGTCATGTTGTGTTTACTTTTTGTTAATGCGAATGACACATCATGTGTGATATAATGCGAGTATGAAAAATATACTTAAAAGCCTTGGAGCTAAAACAAAAAAAGAATACAAGCGCATAATAAAGAGTATTTCGATATCGAGCCGCAAGTTCAGAAAGAACGGCGGTTTCAAGACAGTGTTTGCTTCTTTTGCGTCTGACTTAAAAGCAAAAAAAGGCAGTGCCATAGCAGTTTGTGCGGTAGCCGCACTGATCGTCATAGCGGTACCTGTTACCATTATCGCGTTGTCATCATCTGCAAATAAAGCGAATACAGACAAACCATCAAACAATGAAATACAGATACAGACGGCGGCAAAAACGACACAGGAGCCCGAGCAGGGCGTCCTGACTTTGGTGTATCAAAAGAGCGAAACACCCACGCCTGTTCCCACAGCAACTCCTGTTCCGACACCCACTCCGTTATATCTGTCAAAGGGTCAGAATGACGAAATAGTCATGGAAATACAGGAAAGGCTCATGCATTTGGGATATATGGACTATGATGAGCCGACTGATTATTACGGTGACATTACATATGACGCTGTAAAGCTGTTCCAGCGTGATCATGCGCTTGATACAGACGGTATAATCGGTGAAACAACATACGACCTGCTCATGTCTGATGAAGCAAAGAAATACATGATAACCGTAGGCAGTATGGGCGAAGACGTCAAGGCGATGCAGGCAAGACTCAGAGAACTGGGATATTCAAACAGTGCGGCTGACGGTGTGTTTGGCGAGGGTACATCTGAGGCGGTAAAGAAGTTCCAGGAGATGAACGAATTAACAGTTGACGGAAAGATCGGCGAATATACTCGTGAGCTTTTGTACAGCGGTGATGCTGTGGCAAACTTTGCAAGCTATGGTGAAAAGAGCGACGAAGTACTCAAGTATCAGAAGCGTCTTGCAACACTTGGCTATCTTACGACCGAACCCGACGGTAATTTCGGCAAGGATACGGTTGCGGCAGTAAAGCTCTTCCAGGAGATAAACGGCCTTATTTCCGACGGTTATATAGGACTTGAAACAAAAAAACTCCTCATGTCTTCCGATGCGCAGGCAAATGCGCTGACAATAGGTATGAGCGGCGATACTGTCAGAAATGTTCAGAAAATATTGAAGGAACTCAATTATCTGAGCACTGTTGACGGATATTTCGGTTCGCAGACAGAAGCCGCAGTGCGTGCAATGCAGAAGAGGAACGGCCTTACGGTTGACGGCAAGGTCGGCAAAAATACAATGGCGGTTCTCCGTTCGGGCGATGCAAAGAAAGCAAGCTCAAGCAGTTCAAGCTCCGGCTCAAGCTCAAGTTCGGGCAGTTCGAGTTCAAGTTCAAGCTCAGGCTCATCGGGAAGCAGTTCGTCATCAAGCA
>JAFSFN010000091.1 GCA_017435185.1 Clostridia bacterium
CGTGAAGCTCTTAAACAAATATGCAAGTGCATATTATCAAAATGATGCTCCGCTGATTTCCGACAGTGAGTATGATGCGCTTTTTGACGAGTTGCTTGAATTGGAAAAGCAAAGCGGCATTGTGCTTGACGACTCTCCTACAAAGCGTGTCGGCGGTGCGGCGCTTTCATATTTTGAACCGCACAGGCATATTGCACGCTTGTGGAGTTTGGATAAAGTTAAAACTAAGGAAGACCTTTTATCATGGGCAGACAGGAATTCACGCATTGCACAAAATGCAGGCATGGTTAAGCCTACTTATGCTCTTGAATACAAATTCGACGGTTTGACCGTCAATCTCACATATGAAAACGGAAAACTGACAAAGGGCGCTACAAGGGGTAACGGTATAACGGGTGAGGCGATACTTCCTCAAATAATGACTATCCGCTCTGTTCCGCTTACGATCCCGTTTAAGGGCAGAATGGAAGTTCAGGGCGAGTGTTATATGCGTTTGTCGGTGCTTGAAAAGCTCAACAATGCAGGTGAGGATACGCTTAAAAACGCACGAAATGCCGCTGCCGGTGCACTCAGAAACCTTGATCCGCAGGTAACAGCCAAAAGACAGCTTGACTGCGCCTGCTACAATGTGGGCTATATTGATGGAAAAACGCTAAACGATCATGGCGAGATGATAGCGTTCCTTAAAGAAAACGGTTTTCCGGTCAGTGAGTATATAAAAGTGTTCGACTCTGCAGAAGAACTGTGCGATGAGATAGACAATGCGGAAAATGCAAGAAACACTCTTGATTTTCTCATAGACGGCATGGTTATTAAAATCCGTGATTTCAAAACTCGTGAAATGCTCGGCGCAACTGACCGATTCCCCAGGTGGGCTATTGCATATAAATTTGCCGCTGAGGAGACTACGACGATATTGCGTGATGTGACCTGGGAGGTAGGTCGCACAGGCAAGCTGACACCGAGAGCATACCTTGACCCTGTTGAATTGTGCGGCGCTACGGTGCGCCATGCTACGCTCAATAACTGGGGCGATATCTGCCGCAAAAAGGTTGGGATAGGTTCAAGAGTGTTTATAAGGCGAAGCAATGATGTTATACCTGAGATACTTTCGGCGGTTGAGGATGATATCCCCGAAAGAATGATAGAGAAGCCGACTGTATGTCCTGCTTGCGGTGCGAATATAGAAGAGAGGGGCGCACATATATTCTGTACGAATACGCTTTCGTGCCCGCCTCAGATATCCGCATCAATCGCTCATTTTGCTTCTCGTTCTGCAATGGATATAGAGTCGCTTTCGGAAAAAACAGCGGCATTGCTTGTTGAAAAACTCGGGATAACATCCGTGGCACAGCTGTATATGCTCGATAAGGCGTCCCTGGTGCCTTTGGAAGGCTTTGGAGAGGTCAAGGCGCAGAATTTGCTTGATGCGCTTGAAAAATCAAAAACAAGGCCGCTTTCGGCGTTTGTGTTTGCGATAGGAATACCAAATGTCGGTGCAAAGACAGCAAACGATATAGCGAGAAGGTTCAAAACACTCGAAAAGATAAGAAACGCATCTTTTGATGAGCTTACAGAAGTTAATGATGTGGGTGATATAGTTGCGCAAAGTGTTATAGATTTTTTCAAAGATGCAAAGAAATCCGAACAAATCGATAAACTGCTTAAGCTGGGTGTTTCTCCTGCTGAGGACGCTGAACAACAAGAAAGCGCAATAACGGGAAAAACAGTGGTAGTAACAGGCTCGATGGAGCGAATGAGCCGCAAGGAGATAGAAGAACTTATTGTTTCTTTAGGCGGAAAAGCCGCAGGAAGCGTAAGTAAAAAAACCGATTTTGTAGTAGCAGGAGAGAATGCGGGCAGTAAGCTCGATAAAGCAAATGCGCTTAATATAACGGTATTGAGTGAGGGCGAGTTTTTTGATCTCATAGAAAAAGCATAAAAGTAAGATGCTGTAAAACTGTACAAAATCAAGGAAATGTGATATAATGACCGTTCAATAAAATAGGAGGAGTTTGGATGGTAAGCAGCATGACCGGTTTCGGCAGAGCAACGGCCGAAGCGGACGGACGAGAAATTACAATAGAGCTTAAAAGCGTCAATCATCGCTATCTGGACATCGGTTATCGTATGCCGAGACAGATAGGCTTTCTTGAAGATGTTTTCAGAGCGGAACTTTCAGACAGACTCTCAAGGGGTCATGTTGACATATATGTTAATTACCGCAATTTAAGGAACGACAGCAAAACTGTTGAGATAGACACAGGGCTTTTGAGTGCATATCTTACGGCAGCAAGAAATGCAGCCGAGCAGTTTTCGCTGCATGACGATATCGGTCTTCATTCGGCACTGCATTTTCAGGATGTTGTGAGTGTTGTCAGTGCTGAGGAAGACAGGGAAGCACTGACGGAGTTGGCAAAGAGTGTGCTTTGTCAAGCAATAGATGAGCTTAAAGCAATGCGAAAGGCCGAAGGTGAAAGATTGTCGGCAGATTTGAGCAGGCGTCTTGACTTCATCGAAGAACTCACGGCAAAAATCGAGGAAAGAGCACCTGTAGTCGTTGATGAATATAAAGTAAAGCTCAATGAGCGAATAGAAAAACTAATGGGCGGTGTGCCTGTTGATCAGCAGAGGCTTGCGTGTGAAGTGGCAATATTTGCCGACAAGGCAAGCATAGACGAAGAAATCGTAAGGCTAAAGAGCCATGTAAAAGGAATGAGAGCTTTGCTTGAATCAAGTGATGGTACGGGCAGAAAACTTGACTTCCTCGTTCAGGAAATGAACAGAGAATTCAACACCATTGGCTCTAAGGCAAATGATAAAGAAATAGTAGGCTTTGTCATAAGCGGCAAAGCGGAAGTTGAAAAGATAAGAGAACAAGTACAGAACATCGAATAAGAGGGGGATTTTTATGCGAAACAACAGGGAAGGTCTTCTCATCGTAATCTCAGGTCCGTCAGGCGTCGGCAAAGGTACGGTATGTAAAGGTCTGCTTGAGAACAATAAAAACTTCAAAGTATCAGTATCGGCCACAACGCGTGAGCCTCGTAAGGACGAGATTGACGGCGTTAACTATTTTTTCAAGACAAAAGAAGAATTTGAACGCATGATAGAGAACAATGAGTTCCTCGAGTATATGGATGTATTCGGCATGAACTATTACGGAACTCCGCGTGCATATGTCGAAGAAGAACTCAGCGCAGGAAATGATATCATCCTCGAAATCGATGTTAAGGGGGCAATGCGTGTTAAAGAGTCGTTCCCCGATGCAGTAACGGTGTTTATCGCTCCACCGTCAATGAGCACACTCAAGACTCGCC
>JAFSFN010000092.1 GCA_017435185.1 Clostridia bacterium
GAATCATGACATCAAGAACTATTGCGTCATATTCGGCGCATTCAATATAGCTCAAAGCGTCGGTGCCGTCATAACAACTGTCAACGACATAGCGCTCAAGTTTTAATCTTTTCGTTATAAGTTCGTTCAGTGAACGCTCATCTTCAACAACAAGTACCCTCATGTTTCAAAACTAGCATGCACGCATTAAAGCATGATTAAACAAGTCGAGTTTTGTCAACACCGTCGTCCACGACAACTTCCTCGGGAGGAACAAGCAGAAGTTCGGGATTGTTCATGAATTTGCGCATGAGCTTTATCGAACCTGCATAATACTGTCCGTCACACACACGGTCGTCAAGTGAGAACTTTAGGCCTATAGTCTTTTCTTCCCTGACCTGACCGTCCTTGCCTATGACTATATTTTTTTCTTTCCTGCCCATCGCAATGAACATGGAATTTGTGCCGAACTCGGTCAGGTGATGATATATCGGCGGTATACCGAGTGAGCCGACATTCGTGAGGAAAACACTGCAGTGCCAGGGACTTACCTGATTGATTATTTTGGGAAGTTTGCCGATATTGTCGAGTTTCATCAGCACCCACACTATTATTCGCATCAATGTTGTGGGCAGTTTGCTGAGCAGATTTATTACAGCATCGGTATCGCTCCCATCCTCGCCGCTTCTGCCTGCTTTAACTTCTTCGTCAACACGGCGCACCACATCGAAGAGTGTATCCTCAGGCTCAAACTCAGGCTTGATTATTGTCTCTTCCTTCATGTCGAGACGCTTTATAACAAGTGACATATTAAGGTGATTTCTTGCATATATCTTGTTCCAAATCACAAAACGGTTCATGTACGGACGAAGGGCAAACGCACGCACGACCGCCGCCATTATGACGTGCATGGTGGTAAGGCCCTCTATCTCGTCCTTATATTTTCTTACGAACGCTTCGAGATTGTCGATGGATATGTTTTCTTCAAAATAGTTTTGGGATTCCACCCTTGAGCGCATTATAAAAGGCATTATGTTGAACACGCCGTCTACATTTCGCACACGCCAGCCGTCATATCTGTCCCAAATGCCTTTTTTGAAATATTTCTTCAAAACTTATTCCTCGCTTTTTCCCCAAAAATTTTGTTTTACTCTATCTCGAGCTTGTCTCCGAACAAACTCCTTGCCCTCTGCTCGATGTTTTCGCCGCCACTGCCTATCTCGTAGGGCACAAAAGCAATATCGGGCGCATACTTTGCTATCAGTTCATTTATGACACGCTTTTTATCGGGCATCTCAAGTGCTTTTATAAATGCCTTTTTATCAAATCCGACTTTGAGCGAATTTCCGCTTATTGAGACTTTTTTGCCGAATTTCGCCATTACATAAAGCGTCACTTCGGTTTTTTGAAGCGCACCCAAAACATTGTTCCATAAGCTCTCGGCATCATTTTGATTATCCGATGCACTTTGTTTGTCCGCCTGCTTATTTTGAGGCGGCGTTTCTTTTCGGAGTTTCTCGGCAGGAATACTTTCCTCCCACGGCGGCGTATCATCCTGCGAAGTTGCTTTTTCGGCTTTTTTATTTTCAGCCTTATCTGCATTTTGGGCTGTCTCGCTCGTGGGCACTTCGATGTATTTAACCGTCATGGGTGCTTCTTCAAGTCGCTGTATCCTGTCTGTCAATGCGGCAACAGTTGCTTCATCCTCGGGTCTGGTTATCTTAACGAGCGTACTTTCAAGCAATACACGGGGCAAAGTCAGCCAACGCAGATTGGATTGTGCATTCAAAAGCAATGACACCGCTCTTTCAAGCCTTGCGCAAGTACTTCGCTGAGCCTGTTCCATGTAACGGCGCATATTTTCCTCGGTACAGTCGAGTATATCACTGCAATGTCCGCAAAGTTTGGTTACGAGCAATGCCCGCATATGCAGTGTGAGGTCATGGCTGAAAACAGTCAAGTCCCTTCCGTCATTCACGACCTGCTCCAATTTTTTCAAGGCGTCATCGGCTTTTGAGTCAATGAGTGCATCGGCAACGGAAAAGAGAAAATCGTTGTCCATACCTCCAAGCACGCTGTAAACATCTTCCGCACTGACATTTTGACCGCAAAAAGACAGGCACTGATCGGCAAGCGAGAGCGCATCACGCATACCGCCGTCTGCCGCTCGGGCTATGGCAAGCAAGCCCTCGTCCTCTATACTGCCGCCTGCATCGGTCACGACTTCTTTCATTCTGCGCACCATATCATCAACGCTAAGCCTTCTGAAATCAAACCGCTGACAGCGTGAGATTATGGTGGCAGGAAGTCTTTGCGGCTCGGTGGTCGCCAATATGAAAACTATGTGCGCCGGCGGCTCTTCAAGCGTTTTGAGCATGGCATTGAACGCACTGTTTGAAAGCATGTGCGCTTCGTCGATTATATAGACTTTATATTTTAAGTGGAGCGGAGTGAACCTTGCCTTGTCGAGCAATGCGCGCATATCCTCAACACCTGTGTTTGAGGCAGCGTCCAGCTCGATTATGTCAACTCC
>JAFSFN010000093.1 GCA_017435185.1 Clostridia bacterium
AACGGCTGTGAAGCACAGCAACACGGGCGCCAAATCTGCCTTTTATGCGCTCCACCGTCTGCGGCGTAAGCGATATTTCGGGAACAAGTAAAATCGCCTTGCCGCCCTCGCTGATCGTCTTTGCAATGGTCTGCATATATATCTCGGTCTTGCCGCTGCCGGTAACACCGTGAAGCAGGAAAACACCTTTTCTGTTCTCTATTCCTTCGCATATTGCGTCAAACGCCTTTTTCTGTTCTTCAAGCAAATCAAGCGGCTTTGTTGAAATTATATTTATATCACCGTACGGATCACGAAACATGACCTGATTTGATTCGACTATTATACCTTTTTTTATAAGTGCCGTTATGGCCGCCGAAGCATTCGGAATGAAAGCGCAGATATCCTTGACCGACATTTTCGCGCCTACCTGAGCCAAAAGCTCAATCACTTCAAGCTGTTTTGGTGATTTTGCCGTTCCGTTTTTGGCCAGCATTGACTGTTTGATATTTTCGATGTCGATATTTTCAGACAGCATAACTGTGCGCACCGTCTTTTCCTTTATGCGCCCACCCCTGAGCTGAGCAGGTATCATAAGGCGCAACGCCTGACTCAGCAGGCATTTATAGTGCGTTTTTATCCAATATGCCAATTCAATTTGATCGTGATTTAATACAGGATACGGTTCGAGTGTTTTTATTATCTGCTTTATTTGAATATTGCTGACTTCACATTCCTGTGAAAGCTCCATAACAAAGCCTTCAATCTTTTTGTTGCCTGCGCCGAACGGCACAAGCACACGCTGTCCACGCATAAGTGTTAACTCATCATCACAATAATAAGTAAACAGCCTGTCAACATTGGTATTTGCGATATCTACTAAAACTTTGGCGTACATCTTATTGTTTTGCAAAAAGCCTGTCCAAAAGCCAATGTGCTACATCGCCTTTTGACATCACACCCGAATTTTCACAAGAGCCGTCTTTACTGTAGAGCGTAACGGCATTATTGTTCGAGCCGAATGCAATGTTCTTATTTGATACATCATTGAGTGCAATGAAATCAAGCCCCTTGCTGTTGAGCTTTTTAACGGCATTCTGCTCATGATCATGCGTTTCTGCGGCAAAACCCATTATTATGCGTTCGCCCTTGTCCGGAGAAACTGTTTTTAATATATCTTTCGTTCTGACCAATTTAAGTTCCAAGCCACAAGAGCCGTCTTTTTTAAGTTTTTCTTCATAGACGGTTTCAGGCGTAAAATCAGCAGGAGCTGCCGCCATTATCAATGCATCGGCTTTTTTGAAATTTTCGACCACAGCTGCGCAAAGCTGAGCCGATGATACTATATCTATCCTGTTAACGCCCGAAGGTGTTTTTTGAGAAACAGGACCTGTTATCAATGTCACATCGGCACCTCTTGTTTGAGCCGCCTCTGCAATTGCAAATCCCATTTTGCCCGATGAGCGATTTGTTATATAGCGAACAGGGTCAATGCTTTCAACTGTCGGGCCTGCTGTAACCAATATTTTTTTGCCTTTCAAATCATTTTTCGGATTCAAAAGTTCCAGCGTCTTTTCTTTAATAACTGCAGTGTCGGCCAATCGCCCCACACCTTTGTCGCCGCAAGCAAGCAAACCTTCCTCGGGTTCGATGAATATACAGCCATGTTCTTTCAATGTGTTCATATTCTTCTGCACAAACGCATTGAGATACATTGCGCTGTTCATGGCAGGTGCGATAACTACGGGAGCTGCAGTTGCCATAACCGTTGTTGAAAGCATATCGTCAGCAATGCCGTTTGCCATCTTTCCGATTATATCGGCACTGCATGGAGCAATCAAAAATACATCCGCTTTTTTCGCAAGAGATATATGTTCCACTTCCCACGGCGTTTCTCTGTTGAACATATCGGTTATAACAGGATTGCCCGAAAGCGTCTCAAGCGTGAGCGGGGTTATAAACTTTTCGCCTGCCGCCGTGAGTATAACATGAACATCAACGCCGCTCTTTTTAAGAGAGCTTACTATATCGCATGCTTTATATGCGGCTATTGAACCTGTTATTCCCATGACGACAGTCTTTGTCACTTTATGTTTTCCTCCGAGTAATTGATAACGAGCTTATCATTATATACTTCATCTACAGCAACCGAAACAGGCTTGTTGTCACCGATACGTTCTGCCTGTTCAAGAAGCTGTCTTGCTCTTTTTGCAACGACCGTTACCAATGTATAACGGCAACCGACCTTTTCCTGGATTTCATTCAAAGCAGGTTTGTTCATCATAATTTATCACTACCTCCAAGTATATTTTTTGTAATCTCGCTATTTCTCCACACACGCAGATGCTCCGCCTTGATTATGGCTTCTATATCTGCAACAGCTTTCAAAAGAACCGAATTTACGACCACATAGTCATACT
>JAFSFN010000094.1 GCA_017435185.1 Clostridia bacterium
AATGCAAGCTCGCCTGCTGTTATGACATTGGCTGATGCCTTTGCCTTTGCTACTTCTTTGTAGGCGATATCATCGCTGATACCTGACCTTGTATTCATTATAGCTGAGGCTGCAAGGTATGTATACTCAGCAAGCGTGACCGCCGTCTCTCCTACATTGACCGTTTCGGGCAATGCTCTGTTCTGTTCGGCATAGTCTGCTACTTCTGCCGATGCTTCGTACACCTGTGTCAAAGCAAACGAATCAGCCTCTGCCACTGCGGACACGGGCATGATTGAAAGAAGCATTATTATTGCCAAGAGGAGCGCAATGTGTTTCTTCATTATGATTTTCCTTTCTGTTAACTTAAAAGTTCTTTATCTGTTTGCATTTTTGGGCGAACACAACAAATCATGAAATGACAATTACAGACATATTATGTCATTTCACAGTTATACACACTAAAAGTTTACCATTGCACTTTTTTGTTAACAAGTATATTTTTTGATTTTTCAAAAGCTGAAAACAGCCTTAAATACTGACTTTTTTGACTTTATTGTGTGTTGGTAAACACTGTTACCACATTACCTTGTGCTTTTCATATCAATACTTTTATGGGTTTTTATTTTTCGTCATATCTGCCGTTACTAAGTTTCGTGACTAAAAAATCGTTTTTAAGGGCCGCCCCTTTAAGGACAGCCCTTTTTAAGTTTTTTAGTAAGCAAACGACATATACATACGCCTGTTATCGGCGCCTGCCGTTATTGTGCCGTCTTCATCAATATGTATAGCCGCAACACAGCCTACGCCACTGCTGTACTCGCCTTCACTTGTTGTGAGTGAATAGCCCCAATTCTTGAGCTGGTTTCGAGTCTCGGAGCTGTAGCGTGTCTCAATTGTCATGGCAGATGTTGTTGCATAGCCGAAGAATCTCGGAGCATTCACTGCCTGGCAGACATTCATGTTAAAGTCGAGTATGTTGCTTATCGTTATGGCTGTTGCCGTGATAATAGCCTGGTCACCGGGTGAGCCGACAATTATCATGGGCAAACCGTTTGTGCCTGCAACGATTGCGGGAGCCATTGTGCTCATTACTCGCTGACCGTCGCCGTCATATGTGCCCATACCCGAGTTGAAGCAGAAACCTGTGCCCGGAACTGCTACACAGCAACCGTAGTTGTGGCCCAATGTAACATTGCATGCCGCCGCATTGCCGTACTTATCATAAGTTACGAGCATTGTTGTTGTCTTGTTGTCATAAGGTACGACATCGTTGAGAAGATTGAGCATATCTTCCTTGACGCCCAATGACGAGCCTCTTGAAGTCATGCCGAAACCGACAGCCGCCGCTCTGACAGCCTTTGCGCTGTCGTGGCCGTATGACGCCATGTCATGGCTTGACATCTTGTTGAGCATGCTTATAACTCTTGAGCCGCCCTGCGCACTGCCCGAACCCGCATAAACCGTATGGCCTCTGTAAGTAGTTGTGAGCGGAGTAAGTTCAAGGCTTGTGTAGCCAGCAAAATCAGACTTCGTAAGCGCACCGCCGATTGACCGGAAGTATTCAACCATTTCATCGGTGAACGAGCTGTTGTAGAACGCTTCTATACCGCCGTCCCTTATGAGTTCAAGAGTTTTTGCATAATCTTCATTTCTGAAGGTATCACCCGCCTGCAAACTTCCGCCGTCACTGTCGTGCGTGAAGAGTGATACGGGGTAACTGTACTGTTTTTCTATCGTGGTGGAACGGTATACAAACTCACCGTCAATTATAAAGCCCTTCTTGGCAAGCTCTATTGTCGGGTTCATTACATCCGCAAGGCTCATGGTGCCGTACTTTTCAAGCATTGTGATAGCACCGTGTACCATACCGGGCACACACGCCTTCTTTGCAAGCGTGGATGTACCGCCGCCCGATGCGGGAGCTTTCATCATATAGTCCATTACAAAGTAACGGTCTTCCTCGGCAAGATAGATAACTGCAAGACCGCCGCCGCCGATGCTTGAGCCCGAAGGTTCGCAAAGGCCGACAGCAAACATGGTTGCAACTGCCGCGTCTATTGCATTACCGCCTGCTTTGAGTATGTCAAGACCAATCTTTGAAGCATATGCACTACTGCTTGAAACCGCGCCCTGTGTGCCAACCGAGCCGCTCTTGAACGTATCGCCCTCTATGTTGCTTTCATATTCAGCGGTAGGTACAGGCATCGCTGTCGGAACAGGTGTGGGTGTGGGCGTGGGTGTGGGTGTCGGAGGTGCTGTAACTTCGCTCGTTGCGCTCGGCTCAGGAAGCGCTGTTCCCGATACCATACTCCAAGAAGCTGCCTGAACACTCTCGGGCATTGTAAGACTGCTTCTGTACTGAGCCGCTATACTGCAATACATATAAAGCAGTGCTTCAAAGCTCATATTGCCAAGGCTTGTTTCAACATAGCTGGGAGCCATCGCATTATATGTGACGAATTCGCAGATTCTTTCAGCAACATCAATATATTCCTCTGAAGTCAATGTGCCTTCTGTCATGGACTCGGCAGACTTTTCGGGATTTTCAACTTTGTAAACAGGCACTTGTGTCAAGCTCTGATTCTGTGCAAAGAACAATGCAATCGAACTCAAAAGAGCAGGCATGCGCACACGGGCTGTACCCGCTGTTACATATGAGGGAAGTTTTTTGCCCGAAGCTATGGAATTCTTAACTCTTGCCGCCGCCGAAAGCAGATTTGTGTGCGTAATATACGCTTCTGTTTCAAGCACGACATAAGCAGGTGTCGATTCAGGTGTTGCAGTAGCCGTCGCAGATACTGTCGGAGCAGGAGTTGCTATCGTCACTTCTTTTGTGGGAACAGGAGCCGGAAGTGCAGTTCCTGTGATTGTTTCCCATGAGCTTACATCTATGCTTTCAGGCAATGCGCCGGAAGTAAGATACAAAGTCGCTATCTTGGAATAGAGGTATATAAGTGTCTCAAAACCTATCACGCCTACACTCGATGAAACATAGCTTACCGCTCTGTTGGACGCAAAATAATAACCGAGAATATACTCTGCCAGTGATGCATATTCTTCAAGCATCAGCGTTCCCAATTTCACGCTTTCGCCCGACTGTTCAGCCTTATCTCTTATATAGTAGGCGGTTTTATCACTGCTTGTACCGTTATATGCTTCACTGACTATTCTTGCGACCAGCTCAAAATAGCTCTGCATTGAGAATCTTATTGTGCCTATTGTGACATATGTAGGTACTTTTTTATTTGTTTCTATTGCTGTATAAACACGCTTTGCCGCCTTTATCGCCACACTTGTGAGCACTGTTTCGGGTGTCGGTGTGGGAATGGGTGTGGGCGTGGGAATGGGTGTTGCCGTGGGAGTTGCAGTAGGCGTTGCCGTAGCAGCGGGAGTTGATGCGTTTGCAGCTATCTCTTCCCATGAGTATACCTGTACATAATTGGGAAGTGCCGAATTGTTGTTGTAGTAATTTAGTATCTTTGACCAGGAATAAACAAGGTTTTCAAAACATACCTTGGTTGTTGTATTTCTTCCGCTCTGATATGAGCAGTAATTGGGAGCAGCTCCGTTTTCTACTATAAATTCCGTATTGCGGACGGACATCTCATAGTAACTGTCATAAATCCTGTTGCTTCCCGGGCGGCCGCCGCCTGTGGAGCCGACCATGGAATTTCCAATATCTTCATCTATGTATATTTTGAAGCTCGTGCTCACTTCATCAAAGGAATTCTGAGGCAAGTCGTAATATTCAAAGTCTATTATGTCGGTGGAACTGCCGTCATATAAGTTGATTATCGTATCGCACGCCACCTTAAAATACTGCGCCATATTTACATCAAAGCTACCGACGCTTATCGTGTCGGGCAAAGAAGAATATGCGTCGATGTATGTCTTCAATTGTGTTGATGCATCAAGTACTTCCCCCACAGTAACGGCATAAGCCGCATTTGACGATATGGGAAGCAGTGAAAACAACATTATGAGAGCGAGCAATAACGCTATATGTCTTTTCATGTCTGTATTCCGCCTTTTCATAATTTTGTTATCTAAGGATATCGGCCGTCTATTAAAGCAACATTAATTAAGAGACCTACAATATAACATTATCATTTACACATAACATTTTCAAGGCAAAGAAAAAGAACTGCTCAAAAGCAGTTCTTTTTTGTCTCAATATGCGTATGACATATATTCACGCCGTATATCAGCGCCCGAATATATCGTTCCGTCTTCATCGACATAGATAGCCGAAACACAGCCGACTCCGTCGCTGAAATCGTCTTTTGCATACAGCACGAAGCCCATATCCGAAAGTTCGGCTTTAACATGGTCTGAATATCTTGCTTCTATTGTTATCGTCGAGCCGCTTCCGTACAGTCTCGGTGCGTGTATCGCTTCGATTACATTCATATCAAAGTCGATAATATTGCTTATCGTGATAGCTGTCGCAGTTATTATAGCCGAGTTGCCCGGCGAGCCGACACCGAGCATGGGCGTGCCGTCGTTATGTGCGACTATCGAGGGCGACATGGTACTGCTTACTCTTCCTCCGACACTGCAGTTTCTTGACGACATACAAAAGCCCGTTCCCGGCATTGCTATTTCACTGCCAAAATTTGCACCGAGCGTATTGTTTGATGAAACCATGTTGCCGTATTTATCATATGTCACAAGCATGGTAGTGGACTTTGTATCAAACCAGTCTATATCCTGCGTGAGCTCATCAAAACTGAACAAAGTCTTTTCATTAAGACTGCTTGATGGCCTTATGCCAAACGCAGTAGCCGTTATGCGGACGGTTTCTGCATGGTCATGCCCAAGCAACGAAATGTCATACTGTTCCATTTTGTCAAGCATATCAAGCACGCTGGCACCGCCCGTAGCTGTGCCCGAGCCTGTGTATATGGTGTAGCCTCTGTACTCACCCACACGAGGTACATCTTCAAATACCTCATATGCGGCGAAATCCTCACGGGTCATGGTACATCCCTTACTCTGCATATATTCGCAAAGCTCATCCGTGAATTCGCTGTCATAGAAATATTCTATACCGTTATCGCTGATTGCCTGAAGCATATTCGCCAAATCTTCGTTTTTGAAGATATCGCCTTCACGGAAATATTCGCCGTTATTACGGAAAAGGCTGTGGAGATATGTTCCCTCTTTATCGCCGACAAGTGTAGACTTTTTGCAGAAAGTATTCGTAACGGCAAAGCCTTCCCTTGCAAGTTTTATAACAGGCGCAAGTATCTCTTCAAGCTCCATCGTGCCATAGTTTTCAAGCATTGTCACGGCGCCCAAGGGAATTCCGGGTATGCCTGCAGGGCCGCTGCCCGTACCGCCGACCATATAATCCATCGTGATGTATTTGTCTTCATCGGCAAGATATATGACCGTTATTCCGCCGCCGCCCAAACTTGAGCCCGACGGTTCGCAAAGTCCGACCGCAAATATCGTGGCAACTGCCGCATCCACGGCATTGCCTCCTGCTTTTAATATATCAACACCTATCTTTGATGCATATTTACTGCTGCTTGCAACAGCACCACTCGTTCCGACGCCGCCCGTTCCGTATAAATCGCCCTCCATCACACCGACTCCGTTATACGGCGTGGGTATGGGCGTGGGCGTTATCGCAATGGTTATCATGGGTGTTGGTAATACCATTCCGGTAATGCTTTCCCATGTTTCAACGCTCATACTGTCGGGTATGACATATTCTTTTTCAAATTCAGCAACCATCTTTGCAAAGAAGCTCAATGCCGTCTTAAAGCCCATTGCGCCTTTTTCAGTCATCATATATGACGGTGCAAAACCGAGTACATCGGTATATGCAACAGCTTCTTTTGCAATTCTTATTATCTCTGATTTTGACAGTGATGCGCCGTTCTTTATGTTTTCGCCGTCACCCTCGGGCATATCGGCATCAGTAATTTCAACAGCGGTATACAGATTGCCGTTCACATAAAGCACCGTTCGCATCAAAAGCATCAAAAATTCAGGTGCCGTCAACACTTCCGTACCCACATTAACATATATTGGGAGCTGCTTTTGATATTTTATCACCGACAACAATCGCTTTGCCGCAGTGATAATGCTCTGCTGTGAAACTTTCTTTATGTTCTGTGAGCTTTTTATCGAATTGCTCGGGGGCATTTCGGGAACGGGTGTATACAGCGGAGTTATCATCGGTTCGGGAAGTTTTTCGCCCGTAATACTCGACCAGGGTCTGAGCTGTATGCTCTCACCGCCGTTAATGATTATATTCGCATATGTATACACGAGATTTTCAAAGCTGACGCTTCCCAATTTGCAGGGCATACTTTCGGGAGCGATTGGATTAATTCGTATATACTGTTTAATATCCGATGCAAGCACAAGATATTCGTTCTTTGTAAGGCTTCCCACACTCATTTTCTCAACGCCCTGAATGGGAGACAGCACATTTTGCACCGTAAAATCAGCATAAACACCATTTTCAACGCCTATCACGGCATCACAGAACAAACCGAGCAGGTTCGGCATGTATATCTTCGTTGAGCCCAAAGTCATGCTTTTAGGCAATTTGTTTTCCTTTTCAACAGCCACCAAAACACGCTGTGCGGCAATACGAATCTGAGCATGGTTGAAAGTCGTCATTCCGTTTTCCTGCTCGGCAGCATAGTCTTTAAGCATTATGAAAACTTGCCATGCAATAACATTTATGCTCTCGGGAAGTACTCCGTTTTTGCTGTATGAAGCCAATATTCTCGAATAAGCATATACAACACTTTCAATGCCCATTTGTCCAAACGAAGCGGTCATGTAATTGGGAAGTCGTTTATTATTGTTTATAAAGTTTATGCCGTTTTCAGCGACCTCTATATAGTTTTCTTTTGAGAAACTGCCGCCTGAATCTGCGTTCAAAGGTGACGGCGCCTTTGCACAATCATAAAAAGGCACATCGTCAGTTGAACCATTATTGATATTGACCACTGCCCTTAATGCAACATTTACATACTGACTGATTGTAAGTTCATCGTCTGCAACGCTGATACTGTCGGGAACTTCTCTATTTATGAGTATACTGTTTGAAAGGCTTACGGAAGCGGCAACAACATCCTTTACGGAAAAATATTTTTCAGCTTTTTGAGTCGGAACAGGCGTGTTTACAGCAGGAGTTTGAGTACTGCTTGTGCCTGTAAAACTATCCCACGAAATATAGGTTATCTCATCAGGAAGTTTTGAGTTTTTATTATATGAATCAAGAATCCTTGAAAAAACATATATTGCATTCTCGTAGCCCATGCGGCCGTCGGGAGTTGTAATATAGTTGGCGGCTCTGCCGTTTTTGTTGACAAATTCGATTGCTTTCTTCGCTATTTCAACATACTCCGCTCTGCTGAGCAGTTCAGTGTCTATTTTTTCATTTGAATTCGGAGCAGCATAACATTCCTCAACGATTATGCTTTCAGAAATATCCTTGCCCTCATCAAGTGCAACCACTGAGTACATTATAAGTTTATAAAACAAGCCTGTATCAAGCACATCGCCCGCAATGACGGTCTTGTCGGGAACAGATTTATCTTTTTCTGTTGTTTCAACGACTTTTGACGCCGCTTCTGCTATTTCAGCAACTGTATAGCTTCCGTTTGCCGCTCCCGTTAAAGAAACAGGGAACTGCATCAGAAGCATAACCGCCGCAATTAACGAACATACAAGCCTCTTCACCATAAAACACTCCTCACACCTGTTTTATCAATATGCATATGCCATATATTCTCTGCGGTTATCCGCACCGCCGTATATAACGCCGTTCTCATCAACATATATCGCCGCAACACAACCCACGCCACTGCTGTAGCTCTCGGTGGCACTCAGCCTGAAGCCCATTTGTATAAGATCGGTAAGCGTCTGTCGTGAATAACGATTTTCTATGGTCAATGCCGCACCGCTGCCGTATATTCTCGGAGCGTTTATCGCTTCACTTACATTCATGCCGAAGTCGATGACATTGCTTATCGTTATTGCCGTTGCGGTGATTATTGCCGCATTACCCGGAGAGCCGACACCGAGCATGGGCAATTCGTTTTCCCATGCAACTATAGTCGGTGCCATCGTACTGCTTATTCTTGAACCGGGAGTACCGTCACTTGTTCCTATGCCGGAGTTAAAGCAGAATCCTGTTCCGGGCACCGCAACACCTACACCGAAATTATCTCCGAGCGTATTGTTTGCCGCCACCATGTTGCCGTCCTTATCATATGTGACAAGCATGGTCGTACTCTTTGTGTCATACCATGCACAATCCTCAAGGTCCACGCCATCAAGCAGTGAAGTGTCCATTTCATAACCCGAGCCCGAAATCGGTTTTAACCCGAAAGCCATGGCCGTTACGCGTACAGTCTGTGCACTGTCATGACCGTATGAACTCAAGTTGTATGCACTCATGGTGTTGAGCATACTTATAACTCTTGAGCCGCCCTGAGCGCTGCCTGAGCCTGTATAAACTTTATATCCGCGATAGGTCGTAGTAAGCGGTTCACGTTCAAAGGAAGTATACTGACTGAAATCCTTCCTTGTAAGCGTGCTTCCGTTTTCAGCCAAATAATCACATATCAAGTCAGTAAAGTCGCTGTTATAGAAGCCCTCTATTCCCTCTTTTGCAATGAGTTCATATGTATCTGCCAAATCGGGATTTGTATAGATATCGCCTTTTTGATAATACGTTGTGCCATTGCGGTACAAACTCACGGCATACGGGAACTGAGTTGGAACTATAGTCATTTTGTACGCCATGGTTTCAGTAACTTCAAAACCGTTTCGTGCAAGCTCAATTGACGGTGCAATAACTTCTTCAAGTTCCATCGTGCCGTACTTTTCAAGCATTGATATAGCACCATGTACTATGCCGGGAATGGCTATTCTATTTGCTTTACTGCCTGTTGCAACATAGTTGTTAGGCGTTTGACCCATATAGTCAAACACTATGTATTTCGCCTCATCGGCAAGATATATTACCGAAAGGCCTGCGCCGCCCACTCCCGAGCCGCTGGGCTCGCAAAGACCGACTGCAAACATTGTGGCAACAGCGGCATCAACAGCATTGCCGCCTGCTTTAAGTATGTCGATGCCTACCCGGGACGCAAACTCGCTTCCGCTTGATACTGCGCCGTATACGCCGACAGCACCTCTTGCAAAATCATCGCCCGGCATAGCGCCCACGCCGTCATACGGTGTGGGTGTGGGTCTGGGAGTGGGGTCTGCTGTTTCTGCGGGCTTGGGAAGCGTGTTGCCCGTAAGCGTTTCCCATGTTCGTATTGAATATGTTTCAGGCAGATAATATTTATATCTGAAATGCTCTATCAGCTCGGCAAAAGCATAAATACCGCTTTCCATGCTGACACTGCCGAGAGAAACTTCACAATAACTCGGCACCATGCCTGTTTCAACAGCGCTTTTAACGACTTTCCTCGCCATTGACATATAGTCACTGCGGGAAATTTCTCCGTTTTCCAATTCCTCACCGCTCTGTTCGGGCGGCTGGGCAGCAATAACTTCAACATCGCTTACACTGCTCGACGAAAAGTCTATGAGCATCTCGGCAAAAGCATAATAAATCTCTGACATGGTAAATCTCATGCCGTCTATGAACATGAACTGCGGAAGTGCATATTCCTTTTCAACAGTACTCTGCAAACGCTCTGCCGCATCCATGAGTGCTATGCGCTCAATCGTTTTTGTGCCTTTTTCTGCGCTTTCCGCAGTGTTTTGCCATATGGGATAGACATATTTTACACGCACCGAAGCAGGCAGCTGCGCATAGTCAAAGTAATTGCTCATCGCTCTTGAAAAAGCAATAAGCAATGTTTCACAGTTTATTTTTCCCACATGGGATGCACCGTAATTCGGAACTCTGTCATAACGCTCCATAAACTGCCACACGGTTTTTGCTATGTCCGTATATTTGGCCTTATCGATGTATATATTGATATTATTTCCGACTGAATTGAGCGGCTCATCAACATCAAGAAGTTCGACAGCGCTCAAACTGCCCGAATCAACACTTACCACTGCACCGGTGACCAGTATAAAATAGTCTTTTGTACACAGCACATCTCCCCCCACATTTATCTCTGAGGGTATTTTTCCTGTGTTATCATATTCTTTGCAAACATTATATGCCGCACTTGCGATCTCCGAAACGGCATACATTTTTCCGTTATTTGCTCCTGTAAAGGAAATGCATGCGATTGCCATGAGCAATGCAAGAGTTAAAGCCAATATTTTTTTCATGAAACCATCCTGCTTTTATATACACTTATACTGCTTATATGGTATCATGCAAAACAGCTTCAATCAACAAAAAACAATCCCAAACAAAAATTTGTTCGGGACTTTTTTATTTGTATTTTTCGTTTAACTCTATGGGCGGATACGGATTTACCGCAATTTGGGGAACCGCACACGCATAATCATAATTTTTGTTATAATACGGGTCACCTTTTTGGAGCACAATGCGCAGAGTGTCATACATTCGCATATTGTCATCTTCGCTTCGCTCCCATGATGAGCCGAATGCTCTGTGCTTTATCATCACGGAATACGGGTCATATATGTTTGTAAGATGCTTTCTTGTGAGCCTCAGGCACAATTCCACTGCCGCATCGGGATTTTTTATCGTTTCGTCAAAACCGCCCATATTGAAAAATGTGTCAGACTTTATCATAAGGCAGTCCCCCGATACAGCCATTACCGCCCGCTTTATATTTATAAATCTGTTTTTCACGATATCGGACGAATCATCATCCTCACCGGTATACAAACTGCCGTATGTACCGTAAAGCCCCGCCACAATGCCGCACTCTGCTATCTTTCCGTTTTCATCAAGTATTTTCGCCCCCACAGCACCTATATTTGTTTTATGCGCCGAATCCATAAGCACCTCTATATGCTTAGGCGAAATTACCTCCATGCTTCTGTCAAGAAACAAAATCAAGTCGCTGTCGGCTTCTTGCGCGCCGTGATTGCACAGTTTTGAGTAATTATACCCCTCGCCGTATACCATTTTAACAGCTTTCTGTTCTTCAAGCATTTTATAATACATTTGCGCGCGTGAATCATTCGTACCGTAGCTCACCACAACTATTTTTTTAGGTATGTTGAACATACATTCCTCTATGCTCTCAAGTAGGCGTCTGAGCGATTCAACATCATCATTGTTAAGAATAACTATTCCGAGAGTCACCCTTTGCTTGCGTGTGTAATAGACCCTGAAAGTTCCGTCTGTCATACCCTCTTCCATGAGTGCGCCCGACCTTTTTTCCTGTAAATAGAACTTTATCGAGTCAAGCCCTTTCTGAGCGTCAATCGTCTCTTTTCCGCTCTTTCTTGAAAGCAGAACTTTCGGTATATGGATAACATTGTCGGAATACGCCGCACATTTGAGGGCAATATCATATAAAGCACTTGCATCGAGGCTTTTTATATTTCCCAACTTTGCAAACACACGCCTGTTGACCATTATGGGCAAGCCTATTGAATTGTAGCTCAAAAGTGTTGTCTCGCTGTAATCCGGCTTGAAGTGCGGCTCACTTCGCACACCTTTTTCATTTATCCTGTCCTCATCGGAAAACAATGTATCGGCACTCATATTTTTGTTTATCTCACACACAAAACATTCAAGCGCATCATCTGTAAGCACGCAGTCATGCGCAAGCAGCATAACAAAATCACCGGTGACAGAACTTGCATCATTCACAAGCTCCCATTTTGTATAGGTCTGTTTTTCAAGCGATTCTCGCACATTCTTTGTGCTTACGGGCACAAGTACCGATACGGTGGGCGCATACTCAAACGGCGGCATAGCTTGTTTGTTTGAGTTTGCCGCAAGATATAATTCATATTCGGGAGTTTTGGGATAACTTTCTGTTCCCTCTCTGCCGTAAAAAAGGG
>JAFSFN010000095.1 GCA_017435185.1 Clostridia bacterium
CCGGGAGCAGGAAGTGCTGTGCCGGAGATTTCTTCCCATGTGGGAACGGTTATGGATTCGACAATACCGTTTGTTGCGATTTGTGCAAGAGCACTTGCAACTGTGTAAACAAGTGTATTGAAACCGATTACTGAGCCATTATATGTGACTGAAGCAGGAGCTGTTGTGCCCATTGCATTGTCAATAGCTGTAACGAGTTCATCGAGTTCTGCCTTGCTCAAAGTAAGAGCTGTCATGTCCTCAACAGGATATTCGGGTGTGTCTGCAAAAGTTACTTCAACTTCGCCAACCGTCTTGCCGGAGAGATATACCTTAGCTGCTGTTGCAAGGAACTGACCCATGCTCAAAACCTGACCGTCAACTTCTACCAATGTGGGAAGTGCGCCGTTTGTGTCGGTAGCTGTCTTTACACGCATTGCAGCACTCATAAGTCTGGATGCGAGTATTGTTGCTGATGTTGTGCCGACCTGCTCGGGTGCTGTTGAAGGTTTGGAGTAGAATGCGCCTACCCAAGGATCAACCTGAACGGATGCAGGAAGAGTCTTGTTGTTCTTATAGTAGCTGAGAATCTGTGCAAAGATGTAAGATACGTTCTTGGGAGAAACAGCGCCCAATGTTGTGCCGAAACATGCAGGGACTGCATTGTTTGTATCAACTGCTTCAACTACTGCTTCTGCAAGAGCTACATATTCACCACGAAGCATTTCGCCTGATGTGATGTCCTCACGAGCATTCTTTTCTGCAACTGCCGCAACGCTCTTGTAGGTAACAGCAATACTGCTGCCGCCTGCCAAATCAACGATAGCATCTGCTGCTGCATAGAGATAATCCCATGCTGTGAAACGCTGTGTACCTGCTGTTACATAGTTAGGCACGCCGGCATTTCTTGTTACAAACTTCTCATATCTTTCAGAGGCATTCAAAAAGTTCTGATGCGTGACAGCATCGGTGTTTGCCGATGACACGATCGGAAGCATTGAGAATACCATCATCAAGGAGAGAACTACCGCCAGTACTTTTTTCATACTTTTTCTCCTTTTTTTGATTTTTCAGAAGTGTGAAACAACTCTATTCCCCCACTTCTTTTAGTAGTATCTTACATTATAATGTTAATTAAGCAAGCTGTCAATAAACATCTTCCTTTTTTTACACAGTCAATGCTTATCTTTTTGTTTTTCTCAGCCGTTCGGCTGATTTTCGTTGATGAGCCAATACGATATAAATAAGGAACAACACCTTGCATATAAAAAGGCACCAACACAAGTTGATGCCTTTTGAAAGTTCTTACTATTAATATGCTCTTGCAAAATAGATGCGTGCTTTTGCTTTTTTGCCGCAATGCACGCAGCAGCCGTCATGTTCGTGCTCAAGTTCGGACATGGGAACACATCTTGTCGTCGCACCTGTCTTTGACTTGATTTCGTCCTCACACTCACGGTCTCCGCACCACAGTGCACGCACGAATCCGCCCTTTACTCCTTCTTTCAATTCTTCAAAGGTTGAAGCATCGGTTGTATTAGCCTCTCTCATTTCGAGCGCTTTGTTATAAAGTGAGGTA
>JAFSFN010000096.1 GCA_017435185.1 Clostridia bacterium
AGAGCGAACTGCCCGGTATGAGCGGAATGAGGGATGGAATTATGAATGTAGTTGTAGGCGTTTTCAATACACGGGCCATTATTTCGGAATAAGCCGACAAAAGTATTGACACGATGAAATAGCGCATTGTCTCGCTTGCGATAAGGCGGCCGAGCAAAATGAACAATGCCCACGAAAGGAAGCCGCCGATAGCTGTGAATAACAGCTTTTTGCCCCTGGTGTTGCCGAGCAGTGAAAAACACATGACACCAACTGTTGCCGTGATTATCTGGATTATTTCGGATGTTGTCATGCGCCGAGACCTCCCAGTATGAAAATTGCCGAGAAGTAGCCTGCGGCAATGGCAAGCGCACAAAGTACAGCTTCTATGGAGCGAAGCAGACCTGCAATGCTGTCACCCGTGAAAAGGTCACGCAGACCGTTGGTGAGACCCGAACCGGGTATGAGCAGCATTATACAGCCAATAATAATTTTGTCGATGCTTGTTACAAGTCCCAGCCTGAGCGCCGCAACAGCAAATGCGGTTGCCGCAAGAGCCGAAATATATTTTGAAAATATGTTGTTCAAATGCGTTTTATCTATAAGAAATGATACGAGAAATATCACGCCGCCCACTATTACAGAAATAAGTGATTCAGTGAGCGTTCCCAAAAAGAACAGAGTGAAAACACCTGCCATGAGCATATTCGCAAGTGCAAGGACATATGTGGGATATTTTTTTGAATTGCTCACATTATCAAACGCTTTTTCATAATCATCAGGGATATGACCGAGTGCGCATATCCTGCGTGAAAGCTGGTTCAAATTGTGAAGCATCTCATTATTTGCGCCCATGCTCGTTATTCGGCGTGTTTGTGTGTATGAACTGCCCTCCGTGTCGGTAACGGTCACTATCATACATGATGTTATTATGAATGGGTCAACACGCTTGGCACCGCACGCAAGGCATATGCGCTTTACGCTGTCCTCAACACGGTGTACTTCGCCGCCGCATATAAGCATTTGTTCGCCGATGTCCATGGCACATTGAAGTACCTTTTCCATAGCTGTATACAAACTCCGTGAAATTCAAATTTACAATACTCTCAATGTAATTATAACCATTCTATACAGAATTTCAATCATTAGTTAATAATTTCACAAAATAATAAGGTCGGAAAACCGACCTTATTTGCAAACTTATTTATTTTCTTCTTTTCTTTTTCGGTAGTCGTCTATCGCACTCTTGACTGCTTCTTCGGCAAGCACGGAGCAGTGTATCTTTACAGGGGGAAGTCCTTCGAGTGCCTCAACTACGGCGGCGTTTGTAAGCGTGAGGGCTTCGTCTATGCTTTTGCCTTTTATAAGCTCGGTTGCCATTGATGAAGTGGCGATTGCCGCACCGCAGCCGAATGTCTTAAAACCGACTTCTTCGATTATTTCGTCATCGTTGACTTTGATAAACATCTGCATTATGTCGCCGCATTTTGCGTTGCCAACCATGCCAACGCCGTTTGCGCCTTCAACTTCACCCATGTTGCGGGGATTTGAAAAATGATCTAAAACCTTTTCGGTATACATTGCTTGTTCTCCTTGATTATTTATTGTATAACGGCGACATTGCACGAAGCGTTGTTACCGCTTTTTCCAAAACATTCAGAGCGTAGTCTATTTCTTCTTCGGTATTGCTTTCGCTCAATGTGAGACGAACACTTCCGTGTGCTACTTCGTGGGTAAGCCCCATTGCAAGCAGAACATGGGATGGATCGAGTGAGCCTGATGTGCAGGCGCTTCCGCTTGAAGCGGCAACACCGTTTAGGTCAAGATGCAAAAGTATGCCTTCGCCTTCGATGTATTTGATGCTGTAGTTCACATTATTAGGCAGGCGGTTTGTTCTGTGTCCGTTGAGCTTGACTTCGCTTATTCTCGATTCGATGCCGTTCATCAGCCTGTCACGAAGTGTGAGCATTTTTTGAGTTGAGTTTTCCATGTTGGCAACGGCAAGCTCGATGGCTGTGCCCATGCCGACTATGGCGGCAACATTTTCTGTGCCTGCACGACGGTTTTTCTCCTGTGCGCCGCCCATTATGAGCGAGGGGAGACGGATACCCTTTTTGACATACAGTGCACCGATGCCCTTGGGACCGTGGAACTTGTGCGCTGAAAGCGAAAGCATGTCGATGTTCATTTCCTTGACATTTACGGGAACATGACCGACTGCCTGAACAGCGTCTGTATGGAACCACACATTATGCTTTCTGCAAATTTCACCTATCTGTGCTATGGGCATTATCGTGCCCACTTCGTTGTTGGCAAACATTATTGTGACAAGAATTGTATTGTCTTTTATGGCGGCTTCGACCTGCTCAGGCGACACTGCGCCGAACTCGTCAACTTCGAGGTAGGTCACTTCAAAACCCCTCTTTTCAAGCTCTTCGCAGGGGTGGAGCACTGCATGATGCTCTACTGCCGTTGTGATTATGTGATTGCCCCTGTCCTTGAGCCTTTGAGCTGTTCCCATTATCACGGTGTTGTCGCTCTCTGTGCCGCCGCCTGTGAATATTATTTCTTCGGGAAGTGCGCCTATTGCGTTTGCAACCTGTTCTCTTGCTTTTTCAACAGCGCTTCTTGCGTTTCTGCCGAACGAATGAAAACTTGAGGGATTGCCGTGAACCTGAGTTAAATACGGCATCATGCTCTCAAGAGCTTCTTTAGACAAAGCCGTTGTTGCGGCATTGTCAAGATAAACTTTCATCATTTTCTTTTGCCTCACTATCATTTGATGCACTGCCTTCAATTAAAACGTCGGCAAGTGTTGTTTTATTTAATACTTCGTCTATTGATGACTGCAATCTCACCCAAAGCGGACGCAGTGAACACGAGGTGGTGTTGCGGCATTCGTTTGTTTCGCCGCTTCTGCCAACACAGTCGGCTATTGAAGTATTCCCCTCAAGCGCAAATAATATATCGCCAATATATATATTATCGGGCGAACATGAGAGCATATAGCCGCCGTTTGCACCTCTTACTGATTCTACAAGGCTGCACTTTTTGAGCAGGCTCATGAGCTGCTCCAAG
>JAFSFN010000097.1 GCA_017435185.1 Clostridia bacterium
CGGCTATGGCGCTACAAGCACAGGTGAAGCATGGTTTGACGATCTTTCGGTGAAAAAGATAGATAATACCGAAGGCTATCAAAATGTAAGCTTTTATCCCTTTACCGTAGCCCAGGCGGATGATAACGGTGCAGACGGTGAAGACAGCACTTCATCAATTTATGTTTACTTTATAGCGGCGTTCGTGGTTATCGTTATTGCATCGTTGATAATAATGCAGACTGCAAACAAAAAGAAGGGTAAGAAAAACAGCGACGAGAAAGAAACAGTCACTTTGAAAGGAAATGTTCCGCTTTCAAAACCCATTCTTTCCGACCCCACTGATACAAGACTCAATTTCTCAAGAAAAGACTGGATAGCATGCATTGCGCTTACTGTCGTATATGCTGTTGTAGCGCTTTTCAATCTCGGTTCGCTCAGTGCGCCTCAGACATATTATAAAGGCGAATTTGCTGAAAAATTCACTCTGACTTTTGAGCATGATACAAAGCTGTCGTCGATATGGATATATACCGGTATTGATGAGGGTACTATCCTTATAACAGACAACAACGGCGGAAGTATAACGCACAAAATAATCAACGGCAATATGTTCCGTTGGAAGAAGATAGACAATTCAGCTACACTCGGCGGCAAAGAGTTCACCGTTGAGGTTACTGCAGGCACAGCGTGGATAAACGAGATAGCATTCATTGATACAAACGGTGATGTGGTCACTCCGAGTGCAAGCATCGGTGCAGAAGCAGTTATTGATGAGCAGGACACTGTACCCGATGAACCTACATATTACAACGGTATGTATTTTGATGAGCTCTATCATGCAAGAACAGCATATGAGCACATACACAATATGTATCCTTACGAATGGACGCATCCGCCGCTCGGAAAGATATTGATGAGCATCGGTATTGCAATATTCGGCATGTCGGCTTTCGGTTGGCGTATAGTCGGTACTTTGTTCGGTGTAGGCATGGTACCCATCATGTATTGCTTCGCAAAGCGCGTGTTTAAGAAATGGGAATATGCGTTTATCACAGCCGCTATATTCGCATTCGACTTCATGCACTTCTCGCAGACGAGAATAGCGACCATTGACGTTTACGGTGTGTTCTTCATCATACTGATGTATTACTACATGTATCAGTATTACTCCATGAGTTTCTACACTCACGGATTGAAAAAAACATTGAAACCGCTTGCTCTGGCAGGATTGTTCTTTGGCCTGGGAATCGCAAGTAAATGGATATCGTTCTATGCAGGCGGCGGTCTTGCGCTTATATTGGTTGCTTCTTTCATTAAGCGTTATAAAGAGGGCAGAGAACTTATAAAGTCAAAGTCCCAGAAAGAGCGTGCTATAGGCAACAGCTACTGGTCAAATGTGATGCAGACGGTAATGTGGTGCTGCTGTTTCTATTTGATAATTCCGTTCATTATCTACTTCCTGTCTTACATACCTGTATTCAAGTATTACGGATGCTTTGACGGTAACGGCTTTGAAAATATCGTAAAATGCTTTGAGCGCTTTATAACTGAGCAACAGCGTATGTTCTCATACCATGCAGACTTGGAAGCTACGCACAGCTTCTCATCTCCGTGGTATCAGTGGCCCGTAATAGCTCGTCCCGTATGGTATTATATCGGCTACTATTCAGGCACGAACAACGCTTCCACTATAAGCGGTATGGGTAATCCTGCCGTATGGTGGGTAGCTTCTCTCGGCTCTTTGGCAATTATAGTTTGTAAGATATCCGAAAAGTTCAAGTCCTGGCTTAACGGAAAG